>CBDUCD010000005.1:0-27378 GCA_965365535.1 uncultured Rhodothermales bacterium
AGTTCGCGTCCGTAGCCGCTGTCGCCCACGCCGCCAAAGGGCACGCGCGGGTCGCTTTTGACGAGTGCGTTGACAAAGGCGCAGCCCACGTGCAGCGCCCGCGCCACGCGCTCGCCTTTTTCCGCGTCGCGCGTGAAGACGGCGCCGCCCAGCCCGAAGCGCGACGCATTGGCCAGCCGCACGGCGTCGTCGGCGTCGCGGGCGCCCACGAGGGCGGCGACGGGGCCGAAAATCTCCTCGTCGAAGGCTACCTGCCCCTCGCGCACGCCGGCCAGCACCGTTGGCGGGTAGAAAAAGCCCGTGCCGCCGGGGATGGCGCCGCCCGCCAGAATCCGGGCGCCGCCGCTGACGGAGCGCGCTACCTGGTCGTGGATTTCGTCGCGCAGGTCGCGGCGCGCGATGGGGCCGAGGTCGGTTCGGGGGTCGAGCGGGTCGCCCACGACGAGGGCGTTCATGCCGTCCACGAAGCGCTGCGTAAAGGCTTCCATCACCGACTTTTCGACGATAAAGCGCTTGGCGGCGATGCAGCTCTGGCCGTTGTTCTGCGTCCGGGCGCGCACGGCGGTGCGGGCGGCGGCGTCGAGGTCGGCGTCGGCGAGGACGACAAACGGGTCGCTGCCGCCCAGTTCGAGGACGGAGGGCTTGAGGGCGCGCCCCGCCGCCTCGCCCACGGCCCGCCCGGCGGCCTCGCTGCCCGTAACCGTCGCCGCCCGCACGCGCGCATCCGCGATGATGCCCGCCACGGCGTCCGAGCCGACGGGCAGCGACTGGAACTCGTCGCCGTCGAAGCCGGCCTCGCGCAGCACCCCTTCGATGGCGAGGCTGCACCCCGTCACGTTCGAGGCGTGCTTGAGCAGGCCCACGTTGCCGGCCATGAGGGCAGGCGCGGCAAAGCGGAAAACCTGCCAGAAGGGAAAATTCCACGGCATCACGGCGAGGACGGGGCCGAGGGGTTCGTAGGCCACAAACGCGCGGGCGTCGCTGATGGGCGCGGGGGCGTCGGCGAGGTAGCGCGGGGCGTGCTGCGCGTAGTGGCGGCAGACGAGGGCGCACTTTTCGACCTCGGCAACCGCCTGGGCGAGGGGCTTGCCCATCTCGGCCACCATCAGCCGGGCCAGGGCGTCGGCGCGGGCGTCGAGCAGGCGGGCGCAGCGTTCCATCTTGTCGGCGCGCAGCGCAAAAGGCGTGGCGCGATGCCGGGCAAAAGCCGCTTGGGCGCGCGCCAGCTTTTCGTCGAGAGCCGGGGCGTCGAGGGCGTCGTAGCGCCCGATTTCCTTTTCGGTGGTGGGGTTGAGGGAGACGAGCGGCATGGCGGTAGGCGGCGGCTTTGACGAGAACGCACAGGGCAGGCAACGTACGGCGTCCGTACTTTGCGGAAAAGTGAGTACCTATGAACGGCCTGAGTGGCTGGTGGAAAAAGCGCGGCGCCCCGACCGCGCCACCTGCCCCGATTCTCCCCGACCCGGACGCCGACGAGCGCGCCCGCATCGCCGCCCTGACGGGCTTTTGCCCGCTCGACCTCGACCTGTACCGGCAGGCGTTCCGGCACCGGTCGGCGCTGCGCGGGCAGGCGGACGGCCACCGGCATTCCAACGAGCGGCTCGAATTCCTGGGCGACGCCATTCTCGAAGCCATCGTCAGCGCGCACCTCTACCACGCCTTTCCCGACGCCGACGAGGGCTTTCTGTCGCGCCTGCGGGCCAAGCTCGTCTCGGGCCGCGCCCTTGCCCAGTACGCGCTCCACCTCCACCTCGGCGCCTTTCTCGACATGAGCGTCGAGATGCGGGCGCAGGGCGGCGAGGAGCACACCACCATCCTCGCCGACGCCTTCGAGGCGCTCGTGGGCGCGCTTTTCCTGGACGCGGGCATGGACGCGGCCCAAGCGTTCGTGCAGCGCACCGTGCTGGCGGGGCGCGACCTGGGCGCCCTCGCCGAGCGCACGGACAACTTCAAAAGCGAGCTGCTCGAAGCGGCGCAGGCGCGCGGGCTGCCGCAGCCCATCTACCGCACCGTGCTGGCCGAGGGCGCCGCCCACCTGCGCCTGTTTACCGTCGAGGTGTCCGTCGGCGGCGACGTGCTGGGCGAGGGGCAGGCGAAAACCAAGAAATCCGCCGAGCAGATGGCCGCCCGCCTCGCGCTGGGCAAGCTGCCGCCCGCCCCGTAGCGCCTTCTCCACCGCCCCCGTGACGCTTTCCGACCTGTCGCTTTTCCCCGCCTGCGGCTGCTACGCGGCCCTCGCGGCGCGCGATTACCACGCGCTCGACCGCCTCTCGAGCCACCGGCTCCAGCTTTTCAAGCGCAGCCCGGCGCACTACCGGCATTACGACGCCAACCCCGAGCCGGCCACGCCCGCCCAGGCTTTTGGCGAGATGCTGCACCTGGCCGTGCTGGAGCCCGACCGCTATGCCCGCGAGGTCGTGCTGACGGACGCGGGCACGCGCACGAAGGCATACGCCGAACTCGTCGAGACGCACGGTGCCGCCCGCGTGGCCACGCGCGAAGATGCCGCCCACCTCGGCGCCATGCGGCAGGCCCTGGCCCGCCACCCCGCTGCCGCCGCGCTGCTGCACCCGCAGGCGCCCCGCGAGCTGTCCATCGTGTTCGACCGCGAAGCCGTCTGCACCGACAGCGGCGAGTGCGTAGCGGTGGCGTGCAAAAGCCGCCTCGACGTGTTCGACGCCGACCACCGCCGCATCGTGGACGTGAAGTCGGCGCGGGACGCGAGCCCGCGGGCCTTCGGGCGCGCCGCGCACGACTACGGCTACCTGTTGCAGGGCGCCTTTTACGCCTGCGCCGCTGCTGCCGCCACGGGCGAGGCGCCGCACGCCTTCGAGGTCGTGTTCGTGGCCGTCGAAAAGGCGCCGCCGTACGCCGTGGGCGTGTACCGGGTGGACGGGCCGGCCCTGGCGCGGGCGCTGGCCGAGGTCGAAACCCTCGTGGAAGCCTACGCCCGCTGCCGCCGCGACGACTGCTGGCCGGCGTACAGCCCGCACGTCGAGCCGCTCGCGCTGCCGCCGTGGGCGCTGTAGCGCAAAAGGCTGCCGGTTAGCGGGGCGGCTCTTCGCTGCCCATGCCACCGCCGCCGCCGTGCGCCTGGGGCGCGAGGGGCGCCTCCTGCTGCATCGCGGCAGCGGCGCCGGGCGCCTCGGCGGGGGTGACGAACAGCACCACTTCGAGGGCGTCGGCGGCAAGGCGCTGCACCTGCAACCCTCTGCCCGACAGGTCATCCTTCAAAAGCTGCAAGCCCGCGCCGTCGAACAGCCTTCCAAGCGTGTCGAGTGCGGCAGACGTGGCGGCGTCCTCGCCGACGAGGCTGATCCGGTAGGTGCGTGTAGCCATGAGGGTAGGGGGATGGACGCGCCAAGAAAGGGCAAAATCCCTTCCAGGGCAACCACGCCTCAACCCGTCGCAGCGGGGACGGAAAGGGGCGCGGCCAGATGCGCGTCCCAGAAAGAGACCACGGCGTCGCGGTAGCCCCGCGGGTCGGCGGCGTAGTAGGACAGGTGGCGCGCCGGCGGCGACACCCAGAGGTGGGCAACGGGGCCGTCCGGGCGCGCGCGCCACGCCGCGCGGCACGTCTCGTACAAGTCCTCGCCCACGTGCGCGGGGATGAGCGGGTCGTTCTGGCCGTAGAGAAACAGCACGCTCCGCACGTTGCGGGCGGCGATGAGGTGGTCGAGCGGGCGAAGCTGGTCGCGCCAGCCGGGGTGCAGCAGCGCGCCGATGCCCAGCAGCACGCGCGCCCGCCACCGCAGGTACTGCACGCGCAGCGACCGGCGCCCGCCCGGCAGCGTGCTGTAGTACGAAATCCACGAGCGCGGCGCCCCCTCGACAATGGCGGCGCGGAACGGATTGTCGGGTTGCGCGAGGGCGTGCACGCCCGCCGTGGCGCCAAAACACGCGCCGTGGAAGCCGACGGGCAGGCCCGGCGCCAGCCGCTGCGCCTCGCGCGCCGCCGCCATCACGTCGCGCGGGTAGCGAAAGGCGCTGCGCGGACTCTCGCCAAAGCCGTTGAAGTCGAACAGGAGGACGTGGTAGCCCGCCTCGCGCAGCACGCGGGCGACGCCGCTGCGCAGAAAAAAGCCCTTGGCGTCTCCCCGGATGGGATGCGCGAGAACGAGCACCCCTTTCGGGTTGGCGCCAAGGGCGTTACCAAACAGGCCAGCCAGCCATTTGCCGGCCTGGCCCTCGAACCGGAGCCGCTGCCAGTCCTGCTGGTTACCCGCGCCCCGAGGCCACTGCCACGGCACGACGATGTTGCGCAGGAAAAGCCGGTACAGCAGCCGGTCCGCCGGGCTCACGGCTGAAACGCAACGCAGTCACGGCTGGCCGTGTCTCCAATGCAGGGTTCGCCCTGCTGAGTCTGACCACCGATAGCGGAGTCGGTGCCCGTGGTGGTTTTGCCCTGCGTCAGGTCGGCAACGGTGCCGAAGCACGCGAGGGTGGGGCGGGTGTAGGTTTTCGTCATGGGGTTGGGGGATTGAGGATAGAAAACAGAGAGCTTATTTCTGGTTGCACCTGCCCGGAAACCACCACCCGAAAACCGCGGCGGCTCAGCCGCGCACGATGGCGTCGGTGCTGCTGCTGTCCTGGGCGTCATTAAAGCCGGTGGGCAGGCGAGGAGTGTTGAAGGCGCAGGGCGGCGTTCCGCAGAACTCGTCTCCGCCTTGCGCGAGCTTGCCGCGCGTGAGGTCGGCGACGTTGCCGAAAACAGTGAGTTGTGGCGTGAGCCACGTGCCCCGTGGTTGCATGACAGATGTCGTTGAAGAGAGGAAACAGATATCAACTACAGGGGCAATCCGAAATTAATCAATCCCTGTGCCCATCTCAGCGTGAGACGCGCCGGCGCAGGTGCGTTTCTGGCGCAATGGCGCGTTAGCCCCGGCGCAGTCAGACCAATCCCAGCCGCCGCAGCCCGCGCTCCAGCGTGGTGATGGCGTAAAGCTGCGTGCCCATCGCGCTGTGCCCGAGGGGGTCGGCGAGAAACGTGTGGTAGGCGGCGCGCACCGCGTCCACGTCCACGTACGGCGCCACGGCGAGGTCGGCGGCAAACAGGTAGGGCGCCACCTCGCGGGCGGCGTCGCGGGCGAGGGCGAGGTCGAAGGCGGGCTTGAGGTTGCCCTTCGTGCTGCGCGTGCGCACCATCTCGGGCAGCAGGCCGCGCATCGCGTTTTTGAGGACGTGGCGCGTTTCGCCGCCGCCCAGCTTCTGATGGGCCGGCAGCGACAGGCAGTACGCGACGAGGTCGTCGTCGAAAAACGGGTAGCGCATCTCGACGCCCCACGCGCCGGCCGTGTGGTCGGCCATTTCGAGGATGAGGGGGTAGAGGGGCGACCGCAGGTCGTGGGCGTGCGCGTGGCGCGGATCGGCGAAAAGGGGAGGGCGGCTGGCGCGGTGGCGGGGCCACGCTTCCTCGCGCCGGGCAAAGTCGGGGCGGATAAAGGCGTCGCGCAGGGCCTCGCGGGCGAGGGCGCTTTCGGCGCCGGGCGCGAGGGCGTCGGCAAAGGCGCGGCCCAGCGTGCGCCCACTCAGCCCGAAAATGCGGCGCAGGTGGTACGCCCCGCGCAGCGCCTGTCCGGGGTGGCGCCTCAGGCGCCGCTGCATCGTCTGTACCCCGTACGTCCACACCAGGTGGCGCGTCGAGAAAGAGGTGCCCTGGAAGGCTGTGATCTGCCGGGCAAACGCGCGCCAGTCGCCGGCGAGGGCGAGGGCGGTGAGGCGCTCGAAGCCGTGCGAAACCGTGGTGTCGCCGTCGGCGCCATCGAGGAAAACCCGCACCCCCGCGCCGCGCGCCCGCTTCAGCAGCTCCCAGTGCATGTACAGGTTGATGGTGCGGAACAGGTCTTCGAGGTGCCACGCCACCCGGTCGTAGTCGGCAAACGGGCCGCTGTCCGTCACATCTACCGCGTGCACGTCGAAGCCGCCCGTCGCGGCCACGGCGTCCATGTACGGGCGCTCGTCAATAGCGGGCCGGACGGCGGGCGGCATCCCGGCAAACTGGCCGCAGAACACGGGAAACGGCCTGGCGGGCAGCAGGTCGCGCGCCACGACGGCGATGGACGACGAGTCGAGCCCGCCGCTGAGGGCGGCGCCCACGGGCGCGCGGCTTTCCAGGCGGCGCGCCACGGCCTGCCCGAAATGCGCCCGGAAACCCTCGGCGTACGCCTCGTCGTCGGCCAGCACAAGTTCCGTGTGGGCGTCGGGCGCCCAGTATGATTGCGGGCCGGACACGCCTTCCACCCCCACGGCCAGGTGCGTGGCGGCGGGCAGGCGCCGCACCGCGCGGAAAAAAGTGGACGTGTGGTCGAGCGTGACGAGCAGGTAGTCGGCGAGGTGGGTTTCGTCGAGGGTATTGGGGAAGCCGGGCAGCGCCTGGAGCGCGCGGATTTCGGTGGCGAAGGCAAAGCGGCGGCCCGGCTCGTGGAGATAGTAGAAGGGCCGCACGCCCATCCGGTCGCGGGCGCAGAACAGGCGGCGCGCGTGGGCATCCCAGACGGCAAAGGCGAAATCTCCTTTGAGGTGGCGGGGCGTGTCGGCGCCCCAGCGCGCAAAAGCGTGGCCGACGAGCGCGTTGTCGGGCAGGCCGGAGGGCACGCCGAGGGCGTGGGCGAGGGCGTCGCGCGCGTCCAGCCGGGCGCTGGCGGCGCACGCAAAGCGCCCGCCAACGCGCGCTATGGCGTCCATGCCGGCCTGCCGGGGCGCGAGGGCGTCGGCGCGGAAGCCCAGTCCCACCGCGCCCTCGGCCCACGTGCCCACGACCTCGCCGCCCCGGTGCCCGAGCGTGGCAAGCATCGCCGCGGCGCCCGTGGCAGCAGGGCGCCCGTCCAGGTGGAAAAGGCCAGCGAGGGCGCTCATGGGGCGTGGAGAAATGGAGGGCGCAAACTACGCCCGGCCAGACGTCCGTCCCCCTTCCTCACACGGGTAACGTCCCCGTGATGTCCGGGCGGCGGGACGGGCGGGCCGGAACGAACGGGGCGCGCAGTTCATGAGACAGGGGCAGGCATGGAAAACACCTTTGTCGATTGCGCCTGCTTTCATCCACATCACATACAGATTCAAAGACTATGAACACCTCAGCAAACACCGACCGCATCGTCACCGCGCTTTTCGATAGCCGCGAGCACGCCGACGACGCCTACGACGCGCTGCGCGCCAAGGGCATCCGCTCCGACGACATCAGCGTCGTCATGTCGCAGGACACGCGCGACCGCTACTTCGGGCGCGGCACCGAGGAAACCGAACTGGGCAACAAGGCCACCGAGGGCGCGGGCGTCGGCGGCGCCATCGGCGGCACGGTGGGCGGCATCCTGGGCGCCATTGCCGCTGCGGCGGCGCCCGTCGTTTTTCCGGGCATCGGCATCGTGCTGTCGGGGCCGCTGGCCGCAGCCCTCGCCGGCGCCGGCGCCGGTGGACTGGGCGGCAGCCTCATCGGCGGCCTCATTGGCGCGGGCATCCCCGAGGAGCGCGTCAAGCACTACGAGGAGGGCCTCAAGAAAGGCGGCATCCTCGTCGGCGTCCACGCCCACAGCGCTGTTGAAGCCGAAGCCATCGAAGGCATTTTGCACGACCACCACGGCCACCGCGCCTGACCTCTCCCTCCCCCGGTGGCCCGCGCTGCCGGGGGCTTTTCTGACCCGTAGCCGCCTCCCGGCGCTACCCTATCCCAACAAAAAAACTATGGCTATTCAAGACCTCCGTGCCCTGCTCGTTCACACCATGCAGGACGTGTACTACGCCGAAAACCAGATTCTCAAGGCGCTGCCCAAGATGGCGTCGAAGGCCAGCAGCAGCGAACTGCGCAAAGCCTTCGAGCAGCACAAAACCGAAACCGAAGGCCAGGTGCGCCGCCTCGACGAGGCGTTCAGCACGCTGGGCGAAAAGGCGAAAGGCGTCAAGTGCCACGCCATCGAAGGCATCATCAAAGAGGCCGAGGAGCTGATGGACGAGGTGAAAGACGCCGACACCCTCGACGCGGCGCTGATCGCGGCGGCGCAGGCGGTCGAGCATTACGAGATCACGCGCTACGGCACGCTGATTTCGTGGGCCGAGCTGCTGGGCCTCGAACAGGTCTCGAACACGCTGCGCGACACGCTCGACGAGGAGAAAGACACCGACTCGCGCCTGACGCGCCTGGCCGAAGACCACCTCAACCGGCAGGCCACGGCCTGACGGCTGCGCTGGCCGAACGCCGCATTCAACCCGCGTGCCGGGCTTCTCGCTGGAGAGGCCCGGCACGTTTTCGTTCGGGGCCGGCCTGCCCGAAAACCGGCGCGGCGGCGCTGGAAAAGGAAAACCCCGCGTGCCCATCCTCTCGGCGGCACGCGGGGCTGTCCTCGCGGTCAGGCGTGCAGGCGGATGCCTGCGTGGGGGTGCTATTTGAGCACCGTCATCGTGCGGGTGAGCATCTTGCCGCCGGTCGAGATCCGGTAGAGGTAGGTGCCGCTGGCAACGCGCTGCCGGGCGTCGTCGAGGCCGTCCCAGCGGACGCTGTGCGGGCCGGCGGGCAGCTCGCCATCCACGAGCGTGGCCACCTGGCGGCCCAAGAGGTCGTACACGCGCAGCGCCACCTGGCCGGGTTTGTCGAGCGTAAAGCGGATTTCCGTATTGCCCCGCGCAAAGGGGTTGGGGGCGTTCTGCTCGAGCGAGAGGCCGTCGGCGCGGCTCGTGGTTTCCTCGGCTGCCGTGGCAAACTGCGGGTCGCACTCGACGGTGCCGCCGGGCGAGTGGATGGTCGCGTAGAAGGCGACGGGGCCGCTGCTGTTGCCTTTGAGCAGCAGGCCGTAGCCCGCGTTGAAGAGGTCGCCCGCGCTAAAAGTCGCCGTGCCGCCCGAAGTCTCGAAAACCGCTGCGGGCGCGCCGCCCTTGTCGAGCACGAAAAGCGCGTGCGGGTCGTACACGAGCACCTTGCCGTTGTTGACGGTGATGTCAATGGAGGTGACGCCGCGCATGTCGGCGGCGCCTACGAACAGGGCCTGGCGCGACTGCGGGTCGAGCTTGAGGCCCTCGCAGACGGGGCGCCCCGCGTCGGCGGTGGCGGCGGGGCAGGGTTCCGTGCTGGCCTGGGCGCTGGCAACCACGTCGCCTTCGACGACGAGTTCAGCATTCGTGCCGGCGGGCAGGTAGGCGTAGGCGCCGCCCCGCCCGATGGGGTAGGCGGAGCCCGAGATGGAGGCGCCGCCACCGCCCATCGCCTGGAGGGTGAAGTCGAATTCCCGGTCGGCGAAGTTGTCGATCCGGAAAAGCGAGCCGCTTTCATTGGTGCAGGCGGCTTGCAGCATGGGCTCGGTGCCCTGCGCCCGGGCGCCGGTGCTCGCCCCGGCAGAAGCCAGCAGGGCGACGAGCACGGCCGCGGCGGTGCGGTTTGCCGTAGTGGTCAGGTTCATGAGAGTATCCTCTAAGCGTGAAAATCAGGGGTCGTGAAGCGTCTGGCGCGCGCTCAGCGCGTGTCGCCGAAAATGTCCGAGCCGCCGGTGATGCGGTTTACCGAGCCGCAGACGGTAAGGGTGGGCGCGTCGAACGCCTTCTGGCGCGGCACGCGGGTGCCCTCGGCGGGGCGGCGGGCAGACGAGTCGTGCTCGTCGCGGAAGGGGGAAGTGCGGGTATCCATGGGGTGCTTCGAGTTTGAAGTTGAGAAGGGGCAGGTGCCGTTCAGGAGACGATGAACGGCCGGGCGATGTCGAGCACGGCCTCCATCGAAAGGGGCTCGTCGTAGGCTTCGGTGAGGCTTTCGGTGGATTTGACGGTCAGCGTGCTGACGTCCACGCCCAGGTGCGTCGTGTTTTCCTCGCCGGCATAGACAGCCGTCAGGGCCGGCACGTTTGTGTTGTCGAAGTCAATCCAGCCGTCGAGGCCGCGCAGGCGCCGCACGATGGAAGCGTGGCGCGCCTCGACCGAGTGGATCTGGAGGGCCGTCCTGAGCGTGCCGGGGTCGCTTATGAGGTTGCCGGCCTGGCCTTTGTAGGCGCGCACGCCCGTGTCCTCGAAGCCCTGCGACAGCGCCAGGAAGGTCGGGTAGTCGTTGAAGGGGTCGAAGGCGCCGCCCGCCGTGAAGTCGAACGTCGGCTTGGCCTCGTCCTGCGACAGGCCGAGGGCGCCTTCGAGCAGCCGCACGTGGGCGCGCTCGTGGTCGCGGATGCTGCTGTACACGGCAAGGGCATCGGCGGGGATGAGGCCCGCCGTCGTGACGCCCGTCTCGTAGTACTCGTATTCGAGGTATTCGAGCGTAAGCGCAAAGCGCAGCACTTCCTCGACCGTCGCCGGCAGGGTGCGCCCGAAGGCGCTGCGGGCCATAAAGCCGAAAGAAGCCGGGATGGAGGCCAGCGCCAGCCCGGCGCCGAGTTTGCCCGCCTTGCGCAGCATGTCGCGCCGCGAGTCGATGCGCTGGACGATCTCAGGATCGAGGGCGCTGAAAAAGGTTTTCGTTTCCATGATGAATCAGGGGTGCCGAGAAGTGAGAAAACAGGGGTAAAGCCCGGGATACCCCCGCTACAGCCCCGTGGTCGAGATGGGGTTGACGATGTAGGCCGCTGCCGCCGCGAGCACGTCGGCAGGCGCAAACGCCCGGTCGAGGCCGTTCGCGTCGATCACGTCCTCGCCAATCGAGTAGGGCGTCACGGGCTGGAGCAGGTCGCGGATGGCGGCGGCGTGCCGCGCCTCGACGGAGACGATCTTGCCGGCCACGAGCAGGATGTCGGGGCTGGCGAGCAGCGGCCCGGCGCCGTTGTAGGCGGCCACACCCAGGTCCTCGAACACCATCGCGGCGCCCAGCACGCTGGCGCGGCTGGAAAAGTCAATGGCGCTGAAGTCGAACGTGAGCGACGGGATGGCCGTGCCGCCGAGGGCCGGGATGCCCTGCCGGTAAAACTCGCGGTGGATGACCTCGTGGTTGCGCAGGTCGCGCAGCACCTTGCGCTCGGCGTCGGTGATGCCGTCGTACGGGCTGCCAAAGGCGCGGACGTAAAAGGCGGCTTCGAGCTGCTCGAGCGCAAAAGCGTAGTTGACGACGCCAAAGTCGTTCGAGAAGTCGAGCGTGACGGGGCCGTCGGTGCCGGTGTCGAAGGGAAAGGCCAGTTCGCCGAAATCGTCCATCAGGCCGCAGCCCGAGAGGGTCGAGGCGAAGGCCGCCGTGCCCGCGCCGGCGCCGATCCATTTGAAAAAGCTGCGCCGGTCAAGTGGCCTGTGCAGCCCGCCGCTGGGGGCTGCCTCTGGGTTCGTAACGGTTGCCATGAGCTACCTCTTGTGAATAGGTTGGAATAGACCAGTGTTGGGTGAAGCGGTGCGCCGGAGGCCCGGAAATGGGCAGGTGCGCCGCGAGGACACACGAATCCGCTGCTGCGCCGGATAGGGGCCAGGCGCCTGATAGCACGTGAAGGACGTTTAGGGGGCTGCTGCCGCAACCCACGGCCTGCCCACTGGCGGCAGGGCACGTGGCGGTTGCTTGACTTAAAAACCGTTAAAGGTTCACGGTTTAACAGGCCGGTTTTTGTTCACTCTCTGCTCACATAGCATCCGTAACGCGAACGTGGCAACAGGCCCCGCGACCGTTACGGCCAGGGGCAAAACCTACAGAAAGCGGCCTCTCCGCGCTGGAAAGGCCGCTTTCTGCGTGCAGGCAAGAGCAGGCGTCAGGGCGCGCCGCGCGCCGGGCATCGTCCGGGCGGGCAAGCTGCTGCCCGCCGGCCCCTCACCCGCAGCGGGCCCCTGCGGGCCGCGTCAGCGCACGCGCGTCACGACGTGGGTGAGGCGGGCGTCGTCGGTTTCTAAAACGCACAGATAGGTGCCTGCTGCCAGGCGGCTGCCGTCCAGGGAAACGCGGTGCGGGCCTGCTTCCTGGGGCGCATTCACCAGCAGGGCCACTTCGCGGCCCAGCACGTCGAACACGCGCAGCGATACGCGCCCCGCGTTCTGCAAGGTGTAGGTCAGGGTCGTGGCGGCGTCGAAGGGGTTGGGGTAGGCGGGGCCGAAAGCCGTGGCGCCAGGCGCTTCGGGGCCGGCGTCGGCGGCCACGGAGAGGGGCACCGTGGTGAGGTAATCGAACAGCGTCGTGCCCTGGATGAGGGTGCCGACAGGCTGGTTCTCGGTGAGCAGGACGACGGCCCAGTACTTGATTTTGTCCATGTCGAAGCGTCCGTTGCCCTGGAAGCCGCCGGGCTGGATGGCAAAACCCTCCTCGCCCAGCGACTCCATCGCCGCGAGCGGCATCACGAGCTGCGTCCAGCCCGGCGGCTGCGTCAGCACCCTGTCGGACTGGTAAATCCACACCTGCGTGCCTTCCTTGCCGTTTGCGTCGGTTTCCGAATCCCGCTCGTGCAGCTCGAAGCGAAACGTCACCCTTTCGGCGCCGGCAGCGGGGGTGGTGTTGTTGAACCAGAGGCTGAGGGCGCGCGCGTCCGAGAGGTCGGGAAACGGGTTCGAGGCAATACGGTGCAGGTAGCCGAAGCCCACGTATCCCAGCCCGCCCGCGCCGATTTTGAGCTTCCACGTCGCCGCCGCCGATTTCTTGTTGTAGCCGGTCGTGTTAGCCTTGAGGGCAAACGTGCTCTCGTCGTTGTAGGTGATAAAGTAGAACTGATCCTCGGGGTAGCCTTTGTCCAGGTCCAGAATCACCTGCTGCGCGTGGAGGGTAAAGGGGCAGCAGAGCAGCCCGAAGAGGCCGAACAGGGTTTTCATGGCCGGAAAAGGGAAGAAGGCGTGATAGGGGCGCGGCAGCGCGCAGAGAGGGCGGGCGTGGCCAGAGGGCGCGGCGCGGGGGGACTGCCGGGGTGGCGGTGCGCTTGCAAAATGCGGCGGGGCGGGCGGGCGCGCAAGCCTTCGGGCAGGAGGGCATCTATTTCACCCTTGCCACGCTGCGTCAGCAGGGGCGTGCGCGGGCCAGCAGCGGGGTCAGCAGCGCGTCTGCCGCGCCGGGCTGGTCGCGCAGGTCGCTGCCAGCGAGCAGCGTGTAGCAGCGGGCCTGCTCCACCAGCGTCCTGAGCGTTTCGAGGTGGTGCGCCGCCCGCGCGGCGTCGAGCAGCGTGAGGGCGCTGGTGTGCGGCATGAGCGCCACGAGGGCTTCGCGGGGGCCGATTTCCACGACCTGGCTTTCCCTTCCCGGCGTGAGGCGTGGCAGGAAAAGGTGGCGGGGCGGGCAGGAGGTCAGGGCGCCGCCGGGGTAGCACTCGCGGACGCGGAGCCGCTGCTTGCGCGCGTCGCCCACGTGGGGCTGCCAGTAGGCGGCGACGTGGGGGAAAAGCTCTTCGGCGTCGGGATCTACGCAGAAGTCGCGGCGCAGCGCGTGGGCCTCGACGGCGCCGCCGGCCATCCCCAGCAGGAGCGAATCGTCCGTGAGGTAGTGCCATCCCTGTTCTGCCAGGCGCAGCGCGAGCGTGGACTTGCCGCTGTCGCTCTGCCCCGCAAACAGGCATCCCTCGCCCTGCCACACGAGGCACGCGGCGTGCATGGTGTAGTATCCCCGCGCCGCCAGCAGCACGACGAGGCTGTGCAGGAAAAAGCTGTAGATGAGGGCGTCGCGGAAGGGGCGGCCCTCCACCGCCTCTGCCGAAAAGGTGATGCGCGCCCGCCCCCTGCCGGTCTCGACGCGGGCAACGGTGCCGCCGTAGTGGATGAAAAGCGCGTCGCCCAGCCGGGAAAACCGCAGTCCATCGGAAGGCGGGCCGATGGGTTCGGCCCCGGCGGGCACGTGCAGGGGCGGCGCGTGCAGGCAAAGCTGGACGTGGAGGTCGGGCGCGGCGGGTGCCTGCTCGGCGCTGCCGAAGTACGACAGCGTTTCGCGCAGCGGCGCCGTCAGCGCCGCAGCGTCCCACCCGACGCGGACGGCGACGGGGCCTGCGCGGAGGCTGGCGTGGAAGGGTGGGGCGGGCATGGCGGGGACAAGGGCGCGGGGGGCATGATAACGCGCCGGAGCGCCAGGCCGAAGCCCGGGCCGCTACGCCAGAGCCTCGTCGGCTACCCGGTGCGGCGCCTGCCGGGCAAGGGGCAGCACGAGGGCGGCGCACAGGCCACCCAGGGGCGAGTCTGCAAGCACCAGGCGCCCGCCGTGGCGCCGCGCGATGCCGTCGGCGAGGGCGAGGCCCAGCCCGCTGCCGGGCAGGTGCTGCGCGCTGCGGGTGCGCCAGAAGCGGCCCACGGCGTGGCGGCGCTGCGCGGCGGGAATGCCGGGGCCGGTGTCCTCGACGCGCAGCCACGCCTCGCCGCCGCGCCCGCTGGTGGTGACGGCTACCCGGCCCTCGGGCGTGTATTTGATGGCGTTGTCGAGCAGGTTGCGCACCACGTCGCGCAAAAGGGATTCGTGGCCTTCGACGGGCAGAGACCTGCCGGCCTCGACGCTGAGGGTAAGTCCTTTTTCGCGCGCCCGGTCTTGCAGCGCTTCCGCCTCGTCGCGGGCCAGGGCCGCCAGGTCCACGGCGGCTGCCGGAAACGGCCTGTCGGCGGCGTCGAGGCGGGCCAGCGTCAGCAGGGCGCGCACGGTTTCGATCATGCCCAGCACCTCGCCGTCGAGCAGGCGCAGCGTGTCGCGGTAGGCGTCGGCAGAGCGGTCGCGGCGCAGCGCCACCTCGATGTGGCCGCGCAGCACCGTCAGGGGCGTTTGCAGCTCGTGGGCGGCGTTGGACGTAAAGCGTTTCATCTCGTCGAAGGCCGCGTCGAGCCGGTCGAGGGCGTCGTTGAGGGCAAAGGCGAGGGCCGCCGTCTCCTGGTCGGCCTCGGGCGGGACGCGCGCCCGCTGGCCCAGCGTGGCGGCAGAAAGCCCGGCGGCGTGCCGCGTGAGCCGGTCGAGGGGGCGGACGACGCGCCCGCCCACGATCCACACGACGCCCAGCAGCGCGGCCAGCAGCGTCGCCAGGGCCAGGGCGAGGCCGCCGCCCAGGCGCCCCAGCCCGCTGTAGAGGGGCGGCACGAACCGCGCGATCTGCACGAACCCCACCACGCGCCCCTGCCTGTCGCGCAAGGGCTCGGTGATGTGGTAGAGGCGGTGGTTCCCCAGCCGGAACGTGGCGAGGGGCGAAAAGGCACCCTCGTGCCGGGTGCCGGGCAGGGCGCGGTCGGGGTAGCGGTCGGGCGCAAAGGCCGCCACGTTGTCCGAGGCGCGCAGCAGGCGGCCCGCCGGGCTGAACACCTGGAGAAAGTACGGGTCAATGCGCGGCGTGCTGAAGCGGTGGTGCGGCTCGTCCCAGTCGTAGCGGCGCGCGTCGAGGGTGCCGTCGGGCAGCACCACGGCGCGCGCCACCACGTCGGCCTCGCGGCGCAGCGCCTCGCGGGCGTCGGCGGTGGCCCACAGGGCCGCGCCGCCCCACACGACGGCCCCGACGAGGGTGAGGGCAACGGCGAGGGCCGCGCCCAGCCCCGTCAGCAGCCGGCGGCGGAACGAGCGGCGGCGCGCGGCAGGGCTATTCATCGGACGTAAAGCGGTAGCCTATGCCGCGCACGGCGTCGAAATGGGCGTGGCAGGCGGCGTCGGCGAGCTTGCGGCGCAGGTAGCCCACGTACACGTCAATGAGGTTGGTGCCCCGGTCGAAGGTGAGGCCCCACACGTCGCGGTGGATTTCGTCGCGCGAGAGGGCCTGGCCGGGGCGGGCCAGAAAGTACGCCAGCAGGTCGAACTCCGTCGCCGTCAGCGCGAGGGGCGCGTCGTGGCAGGCGGCGCGGCGCGTGGCGAGGTCGAGGCGGAGGGGGCCGCAGGCCAGCACGCGCGCGGGCGGCGCCGTGGCGGCGCGGCGCAGCAGCGCTTCGATGCGGGCCAGCAGCTCGTCGAAGGCGAAAGGCTTGGGCAGGTAGTCGTCGGCGCCGGCGCGCAGGCCCGCCACGCGGTCGGCCACGCCGTCGAGGGCCGTCAGCATGAGCACGGGGCGGGCGGCGTCGTGGCTGCGCAGGGCGCGGCACACCTCGACGCCCGACAGGTCGGGCAGGCGCACGTCCAGCAGGACGGCGTCGAAGTGCTCGGCGAGGGCGCGGCCCAGCCCTTCCTGCCCCGTCGCCGCCCACTCGACGAGGTAGCCTTCTTCGGCCAGGCCCTGGCGCACAAACGACGCCACGTGCGGATCGTCTTCGACGAGAAGCAGGCGGTGCATGGGCAAGCGGAAAAGCCGTGGTGCTATGGTACGACGGTGGCGGGGCGGCGGGGCGCCTCTCACCGGCTTCTCACCCGCCGGGGCGCCACTCTCATCGGTTTCTCAGGAATGCGGACGGGCGGACGGGCTACTCTCCCCCAACCTCCACCGCGCCCCGCCATGCCCGCCCGCTTCATGCCCCTCGTGGTGACCGCCGTGGCGTTTGCGGCAGCGCTGGCCGCGTGCGGCGGCAGCGCCGCCCCCGATGCCTCGCCGCCCGCCGGCCCGCCGCCGTCGCTCCAGCGGGCGCCGCGCGTGCAGGTCGTCTCCCTCACCGACCTCCAGGCGTCCGAGCTGGGCATCGGCACCGAAACCGTCGCCCTTGCCGAGGCACCGTTCGCCGTCGAGCTGCCCGGCCTGGCCGAGCCCTCGCCCGACGACTTTGCCGCCGTGACGGCGCCCATCGCGGGGCGCGTGGTGGAGGTGCGGGCGCACGAGGGCGAACGCGTGCGGCAGGGCCAGGTCGTCGCCCTTCTCGAAAGCATGGAGTTTGCCGGCCTCGTGGCCGACCTGGTGCAGGCCGAGGCCGAGGCCGCCCTCCAGCAGCAGCAGGTCGAGCGCTACGCCCAGCTCGTCGCCGAGCGCATCAGCCCGCAGGCCCGCCTCGACCAGGCCCGTGCCGACGCTGCCCGCGCCGGGGCGATGGTGCAGGCCGCCCGCGCCCGCCTCGGGGCCGTGGGCGTGGGCGAGGCCGCCGCCCGCCAGGCCGCCGCCGGCGGAAAGGTGCGCGTGCCCGTGGTGGCGCCGCGTGCCGGCACCGTGGACCGCCACAGCGTCGTGCTGGGCGGCGCCGTGGCCGCCTACGACGAGATGATGACGCTCGTGGGCAGCCGCGAGGTGATGGTGCGCGGGCAGGCCACGCCCGAGCAGGCCGCCCTGCTGCACCCGGGCGACCGCGTGGACGTGGGCGCGACGGACGACACGACGTGGGCGCTGGCCGCCCGCGTCACCAGCATCGCCCCCGCCGCCGACGCCGCCAGCCGCGCCGTGGCCATCTACGTGCGCGTGCCCGCCGGGCAGGGCGTGCGCCCCGGCCAGAGCGTCCGCCTGCGCGTCCACGCCCGCAGCAGCGGCCCGCGCCTCACCATCCCCCTCTCGGCCATCGTGTACGACGGCGACCGGGCCACGGTGTACGTGGCGCGCGACAGCCGCACCTTTGTGCAGCGCGCCGTGACGCTGGGCGCGCCGGAGGCCCGGCGCGTGCCCGTGCTCGAAGGGCTGCGCGAGGGCGAGCGCATTGCCACCAGCCACGTGTTCGACCTCAAGGCGCTGGGGCGCTTCGAGGCGTACGGCGAAGAATAGCACGGCCATGCTGGAACGCCTCATAGACTTCAGCCTGCGGCGGCGTTTCGTGGCCCTCGCCCTGACGGCCCTCGTCGGCGTGGCGGGCGTGGCGTCGCTGCGCGAGCTGCCCATCAACTCGCTGCCCGACGTGACGCCCGTGCAGGTGCTCGTCATCACGAAGGCGGGGCGCTACTCGCCTTTCGACGTCGAGCGACTCGTCAGCTTTCCCCTCGAAACGGCCATGAACGGCCTGCCCGGCGTGGCCGAGGTGCGCTCCATCAGCCAGTTCGGGCTGAGTGCCGTGACGGTCGAGTTTGCCGAGGGGACGGACGTGTACTTTGCCCGCCAACTGGTGGCGCAGCGCGTGCAGGCCGTCGTGGGCGAGCTGCCCGAGGGCGTTGATCCGCCCCAGCTCGGCCCCATCTCGACGGCGCTGGGCGAGATCGTCCAGTACACCGTCGAGGGCGAAGGGTACTCGCTGACCGAGCTGCGCACCATCAACGACTGGCTGGTGGCGCCCCAGCTCAAAACCGTCGCGGGCGTGACCGAAATCACCAGCTTCGGCGGCTTTGTGCGGCAGTACGAGGTCGAGCCCGACCCGGCGCGGATGCGGCAGGCGGGCGTGGGGCTGGCCGACATCATGGCCGCCATCCCCGAAAACAACGGCGTCTCGGGCGGCAACTACCTCGAACACAACCGCGAGCAGTACATCGTGCGCGGCTTTGGCCTGGTGCGCAGCCTCGACGACCTGCGGCGCGTCGTCGTGGCGCGGCAGGCCGACCGGCCCATCTTCCTGGCCGACGTGGCCCGCGTGCGCGAAGGGCAGGCGCTGCGCCAGGGTGCCGTTACGAAAGACGGGCGCGGCGAGGTGGTGACGGGCATCGTGATGATGCTGCGCGGCGGAAACGGGCGCGAGGTCATCGCCGGCGTGCGCGAAAAGCTCGACGCCATCAACCGGGGGCTGCCGCGCGGCGTGCGCGCCATCGTGTTCTACGACCAGTCCGACCTTATCCGCCGCACCACGGCCACCATCGAAGAAAACCTGCTCGTGGGCGGGTTCCTCGTCGTGGCCGTGCTGCTGCTCTTGCTGGGCGAGCTGCGCGGCGCCCTCATCGTGGCCAGCGTGATCCCGCTTTCGATGCTGTTCGCCTTTATCGGGATGCGGCAGTTCGGGCTGGCGGCCAACCTGATGAGCCTGGGCGCCATTGACTTCGGCATGGTGGTAGATGGCGCCGTGGTGATGGTGGACAGCATGGTGCGGCGGCTGCGCCACGAGGAGGCCCGCCCCCCGGCGCTGCGCCGCGACCGCCGGCTGGTGCTGCGCGAGGGCGCCCGCGAGGTGGCGCGGCCCATCTTTTTCGGCGTCCTCATCATCCTCATGGTGTACGTGCCCATCGCCACGTTCCGGGGCGTCGAGGGCATCCTGTTTCGCCCCATGGCCATCACGGTCGCCACGGCCGTGTTCGGGTCGCTGCTGCTGGCGCTCGTGTACGTGCCCGCCCTTGCGTCCATCGTGTTTCGGCGGGGCGTAAAGGTGCGCCGCAACGCCGTCATGGAATGGCTGCGGCCCCGCTACCGGCGCGGGCTGGAGCGCCACCTGGAAAGCCGCGCCCTCATCCTGGGCGTGGCCGGCGGCCTGTTCGCGCTCTCGGTCGCGGTGCTGCTGGTGATGGGCACGGAGTTTCTGCCCGAACTCGACGAGGGCTCGATCCTGATCGAGCAGGTGCGGATGCCCAGCGTGACGCTGGCCGAGTCGGTCGAAAACGCCGACTGGCTGGCGGGCGAGATCGTCCGGCGCGTGCCCGAGGTGGCCAGCGTGGTGCCCAAGACGGGCCGCAGCGACCTGGCCAACGACTGGATGGGCGTCCACCAGACCGACGTGTGGGTGCTGCTCCGGCCCCGCGACGAGTGGCCGCGCGGCGTCACCAAAAAGGACATCCAGGCGCGCATCGAACCACTTCTGCAAACCGAGCCGGGCCTGTCCTACAACTTTACGCAGCCCATCGCCATGCGCGTGGACGAGCTCACGAGCGGCGTCAAAAGCGACCTCGCCGTCAAGATTTTCGGCGAGGACCTGGACGTTCTGGGCCGCGTGGCGGACGACGTGGCGGCCCTCTTGCCCGGCCTCGAAGGCACGGGCAACTTTTTCGTCGAGCGCTCGGTGGGGCAGCCCTACCTCACGCTCGACGTGGACCGCGCCGCCGTGGCCGCCGCCGGCCTCAACGTGGCCGACGTGCAGCGCACCATCGAGGCGGGCATCGGCGGGCAGGTGGTAAGCCAGGTGTTCGAGGGGCAGCGCCGCTTCGACATCGTGGTGCGCTACCCCGAGGGGGTGCGGGGCACCTTTGCCGCCCTGGCCGCCACGCCCGTGAGCCTGCCCGGCGGCGGCACGATGCCGCTGGGGCGGCTGGCGCGGCTGCGCGCCGAGGAAGGTCCGCGCGAAATCGCCCGCGAAAACGGCTGGCGCCGCGCCATCGTGGGCGTCAACCTCGACGGCATGGACATCGGCACGTACGTGGCGCACCTGCAAAGCGCCATCGCCCGCCGGGTGGAGGTGCCGGCGGGCGTCTTTATCGCGTACGGCGGCGCCTTCGAGGATCAGCAGCGGGCCACGCGCCACCTGCTCGTGGTCGTCCCCCTGGCGCTGGGCATCATTTTCGGGCTGCTCTACCTCATGTTTGGCGAGGTGCGCTACGCCGCGCTCGTCTTTCTCAACCTGCCCCTCGCGCTGTCGGGCGGCGTGCTGCTCTTGTGGCTGCGCGGGCTCTACCTGAGCGTGAGCGCCAGCATCGGCTTCGTGGCGCTTTTCGGCGTGGCCGTGCTCAACGGCATCGTACTCGTCGAGCACCTCAACATGCTGCGGCGCGAGGGGCGCACGGTGCGCGAGGCCGCCCTCGAAGGCGCCACCGACCGGCTGCGGCCCGTGCTGATGACGGCCCTCGTGGCGTCGCTGGGCTTTGTGCCGATGGCCTTCAACACCGGCCCGGGCAGCGAGGTGCAGCGCCCGCTGGCCACCGTCGTCATTGGCGGGCTGGTGACGGCCACGCTGCTGACGCTGCTGGTGCTGCCCGTGGTGTACGCGTGGATGGAGCGCGACGAGCGCCTGCCTGCCGACCCCCACGCCGACGCGTTTGCCGGCGATGGCCACGCCGACGCCACGCCCCACCTTGCCTCTGCCCCCACCGCCTGATGCGCGCGCTGCTCACCCTGCTGCTGATGGCCCTCGTGCCCACGGGTGCGGGTGCGCAGCCCGTGCCCGACAGCCTCCGCGTCGAGGACGCCCTGGCGCGCCTGGCGCGGCACCCGCTCGTGCAGGCCGCCGAGGCGCGGGCAGCGGCGCAGCAGGCGTCGGCGCGCGGCGTGACGGCGTGGGCGGCGCCGTCGCTGCTGTACGCCCGCGAGGGCATGGGCGCACGGGGCGACTTTGCCGAGCAGCGCGTGGTGGCGGGCGTGGCGTGGGGGCCCGCAGGCGTGGCCCGCGCCGAGCGCGCCCGGCTGCGGGCCGCGGGGCAGGCGTACACGTGGGAGGCCGAGGCAGGACGCCGCGAGCTGCGCGCCCGCACCATCGCCGCCTACGTGGAACTGGCCCTGGCCGACGCCCTCGTCGCGCTGCGCGCCGAAGCAACCCTGCTGGCCGACAGCCTTGTCGGGGTGGCGCGGCTGCGCGAGGAGTCCGGCGAGGCGGCGGGGCTGGAGACGCTGCGGGCCGAGCTGGAGGCCGAGCAGGCGCGGGCCGCCGTGGCTGCTGCCGCCGTGCAGCGCGAGGCCGCGCGCGGCGCCGTAGGGGTGGTGCTGGGCGTCGAGGGCAGCGTCCGCCCCGTCGCGCCGCCGCTGCGCGTGCCGTCCTTTTCCGCGCTGCCCCCCGCGCCTGAGGACGCGCTGCCGGCGGTGCGGGCGGCCGCCGCCCGCGCCGATGCCGCCGCCGCCGCCGTGCAGGCCGCCCGCGCCGCGTGGCAGCCCACGTGGTCTGCCGAGGTGTTTCCGCAGTACTACGGCGGTGGGCAGCAGGGGTGGGGCGTGCAGGTGGGCGTGCACCTGCCCCTGTTGCAGGGGCGGATGCTGGCAGCCCGCCGGCAGGCGGCGCAGGCCGAAAGCGGGGCCGCCGTTGCCGAGCGCGACCAAGCGCTCCGGGCCTCGGAAGCTGCCCGCAACGCTGCCATTGCGCGCGTCGGCGCCGCCCGCGCGGCCCTCGAAACGGCCGAGGCAGGCCCCGCTGCCCGCGCCGACGCGCTGCTGGCGCTCATGGTGCGGGGCTACAGGCTGGGCGAGGTGCCCCTCGCCGCCCTGCTCGACGCGCGCCGCGCCGCCCTCCAGGCCCGCGAAACGCTGCTCGCCGCCCGCGCCGAGG
Source organism: uncultured Rhodothermales bacterium (assembly GCA_965365535.1). Classification (GTDB taxonomy): domain Bacteria; phylum Bacteroidota; class Rhodothermia; order Rhodothermales; family BA12; genus CBDUCD01. The sequence goes on from CBDUCD010000005.1 coordinate 21,736, forward strand.
TGCTCCGCAGCCTGGCCGAGTGGGAGCGCGCCACGGGCGCGACGGTGCTTTTCCCAGTCCCTCCCCCGTGAGCGGCCCTCGGGGCTGCTTTTCTGCTGCTCGCTGGCTCGTAGAACGATCACCCTTGTACCGCGCCAACCCCATTTTCCAAGCCATGGATACTTCTCTTCTGGTCAGGGCTGCCCGCTGCGGGCTACTCGCCTCGCTGGTGCTGGCTTTTGCCGCGCACGCGCAGGGCTTCGACAGGCTGCCGCAGCAGGCGCCCCCGCCTCTGATTTCGGAGGTACGGGTGGGGCTGGTGCAGGCCACAGCGCTGCCCGCGCCTTTCCACGTCGCGGTGGACGTGGCCCTGCCTGCCGCCCCGCCCGAAGCCGTGCGCGCCCGCGGCGGCCACGCCTACGCCGACTCGGCGCGGTCGCCGCTGGACACGCTGCGCATGTCGCCGTGGGAGCGCCTCTGGTGGGGGCGCGGCGGCGTGATGCGCCTGACGGGCCTGTTCCCCACGCACCCCGACGTGCCCATGAACGACCTCAGGCAGGTGGCGCAGGTACGCCGCAAAATGCTGCGCTGGCACCAGACGCTCGGCCTCGTCACCGTTGCGTCTATGGCCACGACGGTGGTGGGCGGGCAGCTTGCCGCGTCGGGGCGAGGGGCGTCTTTCCACAAAACCACGTTGCCCCTCACCATTGGCCTGTACAGCACCACGGCGGCCCTCGCGCTGCTGTCGCCGCCCAAGCCCATCCGGCTCGGGCGGGGCGGCATTGACTCCATCACCATCCACCGCTGGCTGGCCGTGGGCCACCTGGCCGGCATGTTCATCACGCCGATGCTGGGCGAGGACGGCGCCGGGCGCGTCCATTACGCGATGGGCTACGCCACGTTTGCCACCTTCTCGGCGGCAATGCTCACGGTTACCCTGCTTCGCCACTAACCCCCTTTCTGCCATGCGTATCGCCCTGGCCTGTACCCTGCTCGCGCTGGCGGCTACGCCCGCTGCTACCGCCCAGCCCGCGCCGTACCCCGTAGATCCTGCTGCCAGCACCATCGTCTATCACATGAGCCATCCGGCCCACGACTGGTCGGGCACGAGCCACCACGTCGGCGGGACGCTGCTCGTGGAGGGCGCGCGCGTCGTGGGAGGGCGCGTGGCCGCACCCGTCGTCTCGTTCGACAGCGGCAACCGGAGCCGCGATTCGAACATGGCCTCCGACACCGAGGCGTACCTCTACCCGGAGGTCGCCTTCGAGGCGCGCAGCGTGCAGCCCGGCAGCGGCGCGGACGCTATAGTGGAAGGAGCGCTCACCTTCCACGGCGTCACGCGGGCGCTCTCGGTGCCCGTCACCGTCGAGTCGGCAGGGGCAAAGGTGCACCTGCGCGGCCACTTCGAGGTAAAGCTGACCGACTTCGGCATCAAGCCCCCTTCGCTGATGATGGTCAAAACCCGCGACTGGGTGGCCCTCGACCTCGACCTGATGACGGCGGCGCGTTAGGGCGCCCGGTGCATTTTCCGCTTCTGCGGCGCCATCCCGCTGCGCGCCGGCAGGCGTGTGTCGTACCATGAGTTGGGCCCGATCAAAACGGGGTTAGCGCCGATGTCTCTCCCGTCCGATGCTTTCCATGAAACAGACTTCGTGGCAGCCGCTGCGGCTGGGCACGCCGGCACGCGCGAGGTGGAGCTACCGCTGGATAAGCGGGCGGTGGGGGCAGGCGTGGGGTCGAGCATATACCGGCTGGCGCTGGTGCTGACGTGGCTGGCCGTGGCGTCGGCGGCGACGTACGCGGGCTTTCGCTACTACGCGACGCCGCTGGCCGAGCGGCCCTACAGCACGCTGCACGAGGCGTACAAGCCCTCGGGGCGGGTGGGGCACACGCTGGGCGTGGTGGGCAGCGCGATGATGGTGGCCGGGGTGGCGTCGTACTCGCTGCGCAAGCGCGCGCGGCGCCTGGCCCGCGCGGGCAGGCTGCGCGCGTGGCTACAGTTCCACATTTTCCTGTGCACGCTGGGGCCTTTCCTGGTGATGCTGCACACGAGCTTCCGCGTGGGCGGGCTGGTGTCCATCGCGTTCTGGAGCATGGTGGTGGTGGTGGCGAGTGGCGTGTTCGGGCGCTACGTTTACGCCCGGATTCCCAAGACCAGCGGGGGGCACTTTGCCACGCGGCAGGCGGCCGAGCAGGCGCAGGCGTCCCTCGTGGCGGCGCTGCGGCAGCAAGCGGGCCTCGACGAGGCCGCCCTGGCAGCGCTGCTGCGCCTGTCCACCCCCGCGGCGCCGGTGGGTTTTGGAGACGCCCTGCGGCGCGCGGCGCGCTACGACCTGACGCGGCGGCGGGTAGGGCGCCGCGTGGCCGAGCGCCTGGCGCTGCTCGGGCTGGCCCCGGAGGCGCGGCGGGACGTGGCGGCCCTGCTGGAAGCCCACCGCGACCGGGCGCAGCAGGTGGCCCTGATGCTCCCGTTCCAGAAGCTTTTCGGCTACTGGCATGTGCTGCACCTGCCCCTCGCCCTCGTCATGTTTCTCATCATGATCGTCCACATCGGCGTGGCGGTGTTGTTCGGCTACGCCTTCGTCTTTTAACGCTATGCGCGACGGACTCAAAATCGGGCTGCTGCTGCTGGCTTTCGTGGGCGTGGCGGTGGGGACGTTTGTGTGGCAGACGCCTCCTGCTGCCGCACCCGACGCCGCCCCGGGCACCGCTGCGCCCGAGGCAAATCGCCCGGTGCCCGGCCCGACGGCCTCGGTGCCGGGCAAGGCAAACGTGGACCACAGCGTCCGCGCCGAAACCGAAGCGCTGAAACAGCAGGCGCGCCGCGCCCCCCGCGACACGACGGCGCTGCTGCGGCTGGCGGTGCTTTTGCAGGATGCCCACCAGCCTGCCGAAGCCGCCACCTATTACCAGCGCTACGTGGCGTTGCAGCCCGCCAACCGGCAGGCGTGGCTCGACCTCGCCAACTGCTATGCCGAGACAAAGGCGTGGGCCGAGGCGCGGGCAGCCACGCAGCACCTGCTCGACCGCTACCCCGACGACCCGGCGGCGCAGTACAACATGGGCGCCATCCTGGCCAACCTGGCCGATTACGAGGGGGCGCGGCAGTGGTGGGAAAAAGCCCGCCGGCAAACCAGCGATGCCGCCATTGCCGGGCGCGCGGCGGCGTCGCTGCGCCAGCTGGGGGGAGGAGGCCCGTGAAGCGCTTCTGGCACGGGCCATGGTGGGGCGCCTGGGTGGCGGCCTTGCTGGGCTTCTCGGCCCCGCCCGCAGCAGCGCAACTCATTTCGCCGGGCAAGCTGAGCGCTGCCCACGCCTCGCTCGAAGGGCTGGCCAACTGCACCAGCTGCCACGTGCTGGGCGCAAAAGGCGCCTCCAACGAAAAGTGCCTCGCGTGCCACACCCCGCTCGACACCCGCATCCGCGCCCGGAAAGGCTTCCACGCCACCGTTGCCCGCGAAAGCTGCGCCTCGTGCCATAAAGAGCATTTCGGGCGCGACTTCGACCTGACGCACTTCGACGCGCCGCGCTTCGACCATCGTAAAGCCGGCTTTGCCCTCGTCGGCAGCCACGCACGCCTCGACTGCCAGACGTGCCACACCCCCGCCCTCGTCGTGGCTGCCGACGTGAAAGCGTATGCCGCCCGCCACGGCACTTCGCTGGCCAGGACGTTTCTCGGGCTGGGCACCACCTGCCAGAGCTGCCACGCCGCCGACAATCCGCACGGCGACCAGTTTGCGGAGCAGGCGTGCCAGGCGTGCCACGCGCAGGACACGTGGAAAGGCGCCGCGCGCTTCAGCCATGCCCGCACCCGGTTTCCCCTCGTGGGCCTGCACCGGCAGGTGGCCTGTGAAAGCTGCCACCACGCGCCGCCGGGGCAGCCCGCTGCCGCCGCCCGCTACGCCGGAACGGCCTCTGCCACGTGCCAGGCGTGCCACGAAGACCCGCATCGCGGCGCGATGGGCGCGGCCTGCCAGGGATGCCACAGCCCGGCAGGGTGGCAGCAGATCAACCGCCCGGCGTTCGAGCAGGGGTTCAACCACGCCCAGACAGGCTTCGCCCTCGTCGGCGCCCACGCGGCGCTGGCCTGCGCAAGCTGCCATGCCCGGCCTGCCCGCCGCACCGACGCCATCGCCCTCACGTTCCAGCCGGGCACGGCAGGGGCCGCCTACCCGCCGCCTGTCGCCGAGGCGTGCACGTCGTGCCACCTCGATTACCACGGCGGCGCTTTCGAGGCGCGGCCGGGCGGAGCCGCCTGCCAGGGCTGCCACAGCCAGCAGGCGTGGCTGCCCGCCCAGTTCGACCTGGCCCGCCACAACCGCGACACCGCCTTTCCGCTGACGGGCGCTCACCAGGCTACGCCCTGCGTGGCCTGCCACCACAACCCCGCCCTCGGCCAGACCCGCCCCACCTTCCACTTTGCCTCGACGGCCTGCCAGGGCTGCCACGGCCCCGACAACCCCCACGGCGATCAGTTTGCCAGCAGCGCGGGGGCCACCATTTGCCAGGACTGCCACACCACCAGCGCCTGGACGGTTCTCGCCTCTTTCGACCACGCCCGCACGGGCTTTCCGCTTACGGGGGCGCATGGCCGCGTGGCCTGCGCGGGTTGCCACACGCCTCCTGCCAGTCAGGGCGGCCCGCGCGTGTTTCGGGGCCTGCCAACCGCGTGCGCCTCCTGCCACGCCGACCCGCACCGGGGGCAGTTCGACGGGCAGACCTGCGCCTCCTGCCACGACACGGCTTCTTTCCACGTCGCCGCCTTCGACCACAGCCAGACGCGCTTCCCCCTTACGGGCGCGCACGTCCGCGTGGCCTGCGCCGCGTGTCACCACACCGAGCACGCCCCGGACGGCACGCCTTTCACGCGGTTCAAGCCGCTCGGAACCAGTTGCAAAGACTGCCACAGGGCACCGCCATGAACACCCGGCACGCGCTTCTACCCCGACGCTGCTTCCGGCGCGTCATTTCGTGGCGAGCAAGCCTGTGGCTGCTGCTGCTGCCCGCTGCGGCCTGGGCGCAGGGCACGGCCAGTCCACACGGGCCGATGCCTGCCGGGCTCGATTGTGCCGCGTGCCACACCGCCGCCGGCTGGAGTCCACCCCGCGCGCCCATGCAGTTCGATCACGCGGCGCAAACGGGCTTTCCGCTGCTGGGCGCCCACGGGCAGGCCAGCTGCCAGAGTTGCCACCTCGACCTGCGCTTCGACGCGCCCCGCCTGGGGCCCAACGACTGCGCCAGCTGCCACCTCGACGTGCACCAGGGCCAGCTTTCGAGCAACTGTGCCTCGTGCCATCGCCCCACCACGTTTGCCGACGTGGAGGCGCTCCAGATTCACGCCCGCACGGCGTTTCCCCTCACGGGCAGCCACGTCCAGCTTTCGTGCCAGAGCTGCCATACCACCGACCGCAACGGGGCTTTTGCCCCACTCGACGCGGCCTGCTACGCCTGCCACGCGCCCGACTACGCGGCAGCTCGCGTGCCCGACCACGCCGCTGCGGGCTTTCCCACCGAATGCGCCCAGTGCCACACGACGATGGTATGGCAGGGCGCGGCCTTCGACCACGCAACGGCATCGGGCGGCTTCGCGCTCGTGGGACGCCATGCGGCGCTGGCGTGCGCGAGTTGCCACCATCTGCCGGACTTCGCGCCGCTGTTCCAGCC
>CBDUCD010000006.1:0-25590 GCA_965365535.1 uncultured Rhodothermales bacterium
AAACCGAGTCCATCACCACGTCCACGGCCACGCCCGCGAGGCGCTTCTGCTCTTCCAGCGGGATGCCGAGCCGGTTGAAGGTCTCGATGATCTGCGGGTCCACCTCGTCAATGCTCGAGAGCGCCGGCTGCTGCCTGGGGGCGGCGTAGTACGAGATGTCCTGGAAGTCGAGGTCGGGGTAGCGCAGGTGCGCCCAGCGCGGGTACTTCTCGTCGGGGTTGGCGAGCAGCGTCTGGAAGTGCGCAAACGCCCGCAAGCGCCATTCGAGCATCCACGCGGGCTCGTTCTTCTTGTGCGAGATAAGGCGGATGGTGTCCTCGGTCAGCCCTTTGGGCGCCTTGTCCGAGTCAATGAGGGTTTCAAAGCCCCACTCGTACTCGGCATCGGCGACGGACTGGAGGTAATCGTTCTGGGTAACGCTCATGGGTGCTGACCTGCGCGGAAAAGGGGTGTAGGGGAAATCCCTACGCTCCGGCTGAACAGGACGGCGCGGGGTGCCGTTCCCCCCGGCGGCAGCTTTTACCCCCCCTTCACCCCCCTTTAACGCGGCCCGCGCGCCGGCGCGGTGGCAGCGCCGGCAGGCGTTTCTGCCGTACGTTCCGGCCTTTCCGGCTCCCTGCTTCCGCTACCCGAACCGACGACGATGAAAGCCTCCCGGCGCGCATGGGCGCGATGGATGCGCGGCGCCCTCGCGCTTGCGTTTCTGCTTGGAAAAGGCGCCGCTGCCCAGCCCGCGCCTGCTACCGAGCCCCCGCCCGACGCCCCGCGCCACGAAGTCGCCGTGCCGCGCCTGGCGGGCGAGGTGCGCGTGGACGGCGTGCTCGACGACGCCGTGTGGGCCGAGGCGCGCGTGCTGGATGGTTTCACCCAGTACCTGCCCCGCGACGGGACGCCCGCCGCGCAGCCCACCGAGGTACTCGTCTGGTACGCGCCGACGGCGCTTTACGTCGGCATCCGCGCAGCGGCATCGCCGGGAACGGTGCGCGCCACGCTTGCCGACCGCGACAAGATCAGCGGCGACGACTACGTCCTCCTCCTGTTCGACACCTTCGACGACCAGCGGCAGGCGTACGCCCTGGGCGTCAACCCGCTGGGCATCCAGTACGACGGCATCCTGCGCGACGCGGGGCAGCAGGCCAGCATGATGGGCACGGGCGAGGGCCGCGCCTACACCATAGACGCGAGCCCCGACTTCGTGTTCGAGTCGAAGGGGCGCGTGACGGCCGAGGGCTTCGAGGTCGAAATCGCCATCCCCTTTAAAAGCCTGCGCTACCAGTCGGGCGAGACGCAGCAGTGGGGCTTCAACGTGCTCCGGCGCGTCCAGGCGACGGGCTTCGAGGACACGTGGGCGCCCGTCGCCCAGCAGCAGGCGTCGTTTCTGGCGCAGGCGGGCAAGCTCACGGGCCTGACGGCGCTGCGGCGCGGCCTCGTGCTGGACGTGAACCCCGAGCTGACGGCGAATGCGGCGGGCACGCCCGACGGCACGGGCTGGCGCTACGACGCGGCGCGCCCCCAGGTGGGCGGCAACGTCCGCTGGGGCATCACCAACAACCTGGCGCTCACGGCCACGGCCAACCCGGACTTTTCGCAGGTCGAGGCGGACGTGGTGCAGATCGAGTACGACCCGCGCCAGACGCTCTTTTTCCCCGAGAAACGCCCGTTTTTCCTCGAAGGCATCGAGCTTTTCCAGACGCCCAACCAGCTCGTGTATTCGCGCCGCATCGTCGAGCCCGACGTGGCCGCCAAGCTGACGGGCAAGATTTCAAATCTGAACGTGGCGGCCCTCTCGGCCCTCGACGGCCCCGGCGCGTCGCCCTCGGGCAGGGATCGGCGCTATTTCAACGTGCTGCGGCTGCGCCGCGACCTCGCCGGGCAGTCGTCGGTGGGCATGGCCTACACCGACCTCGTCGAGGGCTCCTATTTCAACCGGGTGGGCGCCCTCGATGGGCGGCTGGTGCTGGGCGGGCGCTACACCTTCACGTTCCAGGGCGCCGGCAGCCTTACCGGCGACGGGCAGCACCGCGCGGCGGCGCCCCTGTGGGACGTGCGCCTCAACCAGTCGGGCCGCACGGCGGGCTTCGACGCCTTTGTGCGCGGCATCCACCCGGACTTCCGCGCGGGCAGCGGCTACCTGGGCCGCGTGGGCATCGTGCGCGCCAACGTGACGCCGCGCTACACCCGCCAGGGCCGGCCCGGCGCCCGCCTCGAACGCTGGACGGCCAGCGTCGGGCTCGACGGCACGTGGGACTACGGGCGCTTTACCAGCGGCCACGTCCCCGACGACGCCAAGCTGCACCTCAACAGCGCCTTCGGGCTGCGCGGCGGCTGGCAACTGAGCACGTCGCTGCTCATCGAGTCGTTCAAATACCCCATCGGGCTGTACGACGGCTACTTCGTCGAGCGGCAGGTGGGCGGGCTGCCTGCCGATACCGTCGCGTTTACGGGCACCGACCGCCTGTTCAACCTCGACCTGGTGGGCGTCGTGGCCACGCCGCGCTTCCAGCAGTTCAACGCCAACCTGTTCGTGATCGTGGGGCAGGACGAGAACTTTTTCGAGTGGGCCAGCGCCTACATCTTTTTCGTCGAGTTCAGCGGCGCGTGGCGCCCGACGGAGCAGCTCCGGCTGGAGCTGTTGTACAACCACCAGCAGTATTTCCGCAAAACGGACGGCAGCACCGTGGGGCTGCGCCGCGTGCCGCGCCTCAAGGCCGAGTACCAGCTTACGCGCGCCCTTTTCGTGCGCCTGGTGGGCCAGTACGACGCTTACGCGCAGGACCGCCTGCGCGACGATGGGCGCACGGGCGGCGCAATCCTCGTTTACGACCCCGCCACCGATGCTTATGCCCGGACGGTGCCCGTGCGCCGCAACGGCCTGAGCGTGGACGGCCTCGTCTCGTACCGGCCCGTGCCGGGGACGGTGGTGTTCGTGGGCTACGGCAGCCTGCTCGACGAGCCGGACGCCTTCCGCTTCCGCCGTTTCAGCCGCCTCAACGACGGCTTTTTCCTCAAGCTCAGCTACCTCTACCGGCTCTGACCCGTGCGCTACCCCACCACGCCCGACGGGCGCTACTTCGTGGTGCGGGGGCGGCTGTGGCGCTGCACCAACCCCGCCCTCGACGCGGCGGAAAAGGAGCGCCTCACGAAAAGCCTCATGCGCGCCCGCGCCGACGTGGGCCGGGCGCAGCGCGCCGCCGACGATGCGGCGCTGAAAGACGCCCGCGCCCGCGTGCACGAGGCCAAAGTAGCGCTGGGCGAGCGCGGCCCCGCGTGGTGGACGGACGGCGCGCCCGACTACAACCGCTACCTCGCCCGCAACACGCCCTACGCCCGCTGGTGGAAAGAGCAGGGCGGGGCGCCTCCCGGCTGATCGGCGCTACCCGAAAAGGGCGATGAGGATGGCGCCCGAGGAGACGAGGGCGGCGCCCGTGAGCTTGCTGCGCGACGCGCTCCGCTCGCCCAGCACGTAGATGCCCAGCGCCGTCGCGGCGAGAATGCTCAGCGACGAAAGGGCGATGACGTAGCCCGCAAACGCCAGCCGCAGCGCCGAGTGCAGCCCTACCTGCTGGATGGCAAACGACAGGCACAGCAGCGCCAGCCACCCCAGCCACGCGCGCCGCCGCACGGGCACGTCCAGCCCGCCCGTCCGCCACGCCACGAACGGCAGCGCCAGCAGCAGCAGCAGCCCCGACCCGAACGTGAGCGTGACGGCCCACGAAAACGGCCCCACCTCCCGGATGCCCACGCGGTGCAGCACGCTCGTCATGCTCCACGCCAGCGACGCCGCGACGGCCAGCCAGCTTGCCTTCTGGCGCGCAATGGCCCGCAAGGGGGCCAGGGCCGAGCCGCCCGGCGCCAGCCCCACGGCGTACACGCCCGCCGCCACGAACGCCACGCCCAGCGCCGCCCCCGGCGTCGGGATCTCGCGCAGCAGCAGGGCGCCGCCCACGAGCGTCAGCACGGGCGTCAGCCCCATCAGGGGCTGCACGACCGACAGCTCGCCCAGCCTGAGGGCGTACGTAAAGCACACCATGCCCACCATCTCGGGCACGAGCACGAGGGCGGCGGTGCGCCAGTACGCGGGCGTGAGCGGCGGCGGCCCCCCCAGCGCGACGACGAGAAGCGCCAGCAGGGCGCCCGTGCCCATCCTGAAAAGCGCCGTCGTCAGCAGCGCGCCGCCCGGCGCGATGGCGCGCTTGAGCAGCAGGCCCGTGCAGGCCGAGCCGAGGGCGGCCACGAGCGCGAAGACGATCCACATGGAGAAGGCAGTGTCGAAAAGCTGCGCCACGATAGGGCCGCAGAGGCGGCGCGGCCAAGCAAAGCGGCAGGCTCACGCAGCGTTCACGAAACCCGCCCCGGCACGCCCGGTACGCCGCCCAAAGCCGCACCGCCATGACCGCCGCCGCCCCCCTCTCCATCACGCCCCGCGCCCTCCACCGCATCCGCGAAACCGCCGCCCGCGAAGGCGTGGACCTGTCCGAATCCCTCCTGCGCGTGGCCGTCGTGCCCGGCGGCTGCTCGGGCCTGACGTACGCCCTCGGCTGGGATACCACCGTCCGCCCCGAGGACGACATCGTGGAGGTCGAGGGCCTGCGCGTCGTGATGGACCTCAAAAGCCTGCTCTACGTCGAAGGGTCGGCGCTCGACTTCAGCGACGGGCTGGACGGCAAAGGCTTCCACTTCGAAAACCCGCAGGCCGCGCGGACGTGCGCGTGCGGCGAGTCGTTCGGGTTGTAGCGATGGGGTTGAGATGGGGCAGGGCGCACCACCGCGCCAGCGGGGCGCCCTATTCTCCATCCGCGTTTCGCCAACGGGCAGCGGGGCGGGCGTAGCTTTCGGCCTCTGTCCACGCAACCCCACACGACGCATGGAGCGCACGCTCGCCATCATCAAGCCGGACGCCGTCGAGAGCGGCTACGCCGGCGCCATCATTGACCGCATCCTCAAAGCCGGATTTGCCATCCGGGCGATGAAGCTCGTCCGGCTGACGCAGGCCGAAGCCGAGGGCTTCTACGCCGTCCACCAGGGCCGCCCGTTTTTCGCCGAACTCACCTCGTTCATGTCCAGCGGGCCGTGCGTGCCGCTCGTGCTCGAAAAAGAGGGCGCCGTCCAGGCGTGGCGCGACCTCATCGGCGCCACCGACCCCGCCGAGGCAAAGGAGGGCACGATTCGCAAGGACTTTGCCGAGTCGAAAGGCCGCAACGCCGCCCACGGCTCCGACTCGGTGGAGAACGGCCGCATCGAGAGCAACTACTTTTTCGCCGAGCACGAAATCGTCGCCCTCGGCGCCTGACGGTCGCCGCAGACGCCTCCTGGCCCCGGCTGCCCCTGTGGTGGCCGGGGCTTTCTGCGCTTTGCCGCTGGGGGGTTGCTGCAATACCGCCGTTCGGGGCGGCGTTAGGGGGGCAGCGGCGGCTGCGCTGCCGCGTCCTATCTTGGCCCAACACGAGATGCCCATGCGCTTCCCCTCTTTTCTCGCCCTCACCCTGTTTTTCGCCATCGCCGCCGCCGCCCAGGACATGCCCGCGCCCACCGTCGTCTCGGCGCCCGAGGCGCAGCAGGACGTGTCGCTCACCATCTACAACCAGAACTTCGGCATCGTGCGCGAGGTGCGGCCCATTGCGCTGCGCGAGGGCCTCAACATCGTGCGCTTCGAGGGCGTGGCGGCGCAGATAGACCCGACGAGCCTCGCCATCAAGTCGCGCCTGGCGCCGGGCGCGCTCACGGTGCGCGAGCAGAACTACCAGTACGACCTCATCGGCACCCAGTCCGTCCTCGACGCCGCCGTGGGGCAGCGCGTCCAGCTTCTCCGGCGCATCGGCGACCAGACCGTCGTCGAAAGCGGCGTGCTGCTCAGCCAGCCCGGCCAGGGCCGCATCGTGCAGCTCGACGATGGCCGCGTGCTCGTGGACCCGCAGGGCGAAATCGTGCTGCAAGAGATGCCCGGGGGGCTGGTCTCGCGCCCTTCGCTGCTGTGGCACCTCGTGGCCGCGCGCGGCGGCACGCACCCGACGGAGGTGTCGTACATGACCGACGGCATCGGCTGGCGCGCCAACTACGTGGCCGTCGTGAACGAGGGCGAGACGGCGGTGGACCTGACGGGCTGGGTGACGCTCGACAACCAGAGCGGCGCCACGTACCGCGACGCCCAGCTCCAGCTCATGGCCGGCGAGGTGCGCCGCGTCGAGCCGCAGCGGCCGCAGCCCCTGATGCGCGCGCAGATGATGGAGGACGCCGTGGCCCTGTCGAAGGGCTTCGAGGAGGAAAGCTTTTTCGAGTACCACCTCTACACCCTCGACGGCAAGACGACGATTGCCAACCGCGAAACCAAGCAGATGACGCTGCTCTCGGCGCCCGGCGCGGGCGTGCGCCGCCGCCTCGTCTTCGACCAGCAGGCGCCGTGGGTGGCCTACCAGCGCCGCCGCCCGGGCAGCGGCGCGGCCACGACGGAGACGAGCGCCGCCATCGTCGTCGAGCTCGACAACACGCAGGCCAACCGCATGGGGATGCCCCTTCCGGCGGGAACCGTCCGCGTCTATAAAGCCGACGCGCGCGGCCACCTCCAGTTTCTGGGCGAGGACGAGATCGGCCACACGCCGCGCGACGAGAAAGTGCGCCTCTACATCGGCGACGCCTTCGACGTCGTCGGCACGCGCCGCGTGGTCGAGGAAAAACGCCTTTCCGATACGCTGCGCGAAACCACCATCGAGGTCGAGGTGCGCAACCGCAAGGAAACCGCCGCCGACGTTGCCGTCGTCGAGCACCTGTGGGGCGACTGGACGGTTACCGCCAGAAGCCACGACTTCAACCGCCTCGACGCCCGCACGCTCGAATTCCCGCTCCGCGTCGGCGCCGGCGAAACCGTGACCGTCCGCTACACGGCCCGCATCCAGTATTAGAAAATCCATGCTCCGCCCGCTGCCCGTCCTCCTGCTTTTCGCCGCCGCCTGCCAGGCCGTGCCCCAGGCCGCGCCCGCCCGTCCGGCGGCCCCGGTGCAGGTGGAGGCAGACACGGTGCAGACGGGCGCGGCGCGCCTCGCCGCCGGCGGCTTTGCCCTGTTGCAGGGCAAGCGCGTCGGGCTGATCGTCAACCACACGGCGCGCGTGGGTGAAAAGCACCTCATTGACCTCGTCCACGGGGCGCCGGGGGTGACCGTTGCGGCGCTTTTCGGGCCGGAGCACGGCCTGCGCGGCGAGGCCGACGCGGGCGAAAAGGTGGACGATGGCCGCGACGACGCCACGGGCGCGCCCGTCTTCAGCCTGTATGGCGCTAGCCGCGCCCCCACGCCCGACATGCTGCGGGGCGTGGACGTGCTCGTGTTCGACATCCAGGACGTGGGGGCGCGTTTCTATACCTACATCTCGACGCTCGGCCTTTCGATGCAGGCCGCCGCCCGCGCCGGCATCCCGTTCGTCGTGCTCGACCGGCCCAACCCGCTGGGCGGCGTGTATGCAAGCGGCTTCGTGATGGAGCCGGAATACGAGTCGTTCGTGGGCCAGTACCCCATCCCCGTCGCGCACGGCCTCACGGTGGGCGAACTCGCCCGCATGATAAAAGGCGAGGGCTGGCTCGACGGGCTGGAAAACCTGGACCTGCAAGTGGTCGAGATGACGGGGTGGACGCGCGCGACGCCGTGGGAGGCGACGGGGCTGCCCTTCGTGCCGCCCTCGCCCAACATTCCCGACGTGGAGACGGCCCGCGTATATGCCGGAACGTGCTTTTTCGAGGCGTTCGCGGCCAGCGAGGGGCGCGGCACGCGCCAGCCCTTCCGGCTCGTCGGCGCGCCGTGGGCAAAGGGCCGGCTGCTCGCCGACACCCTCAACGCGCGCGGGCTGCCCGGCGTGCGCTTCGAGGCCGCCGCCTTCACGCCCCAGCGCATCGAAGGCATGTCGAGCAATCCGAAGCTCGAAGACCAGGCGCTCGAGGGCGTGCGCCTCGTCGTCACCGACGCCGCCGCGTTCCGGCCCGTCGAAACCGGCGTGCACGTGGCCCACGCGTTTTTGCAGCAGGCGCCGGACAAAGCGGCCTTTTTCGCCCGCCCCGACTTTCTCGCCAAGCTTGCCGGCACGACTCGTTTCCAGCAGATGCTGCTGGCCGGCAGCCGCCCCGAGGCCATCATCGCGGCGTGGCAGGGCGAGGTCGAGGCGTTCGAGACGCGCCGCGCGCCGTACCTGCTGTATTGAGGCAGCGCGGGTGCGTGGGGCATCGAAACCCCGCGCGCCTCTCTGTGCAGGGCTGGTGAATTTCCGAGCGCTGCTGCGTTTAAACCGGCCTAAACGCGACGACCCCGGGGCCGCCTTCGCCGCCCCGGGGGGCCTCCGTATCTTGGCGGAAACGCTTTTTTCGCCGCCAACCTCCTGTTTCATGGAAATGACGACCGCCCGCACCATTGCTCCCGACGCTGTTCACGCCACCATCCGGCGGCACCTGCTGGCCGATGGGCTGCCCCTCGTGCTCGACTTGCAGCGCTCGCAGGGCCTCACGCTCGTAGATGCCGCCTCGGGGCGCCAGTACCTCGACCTGTTCGGCTTTTACGCCTCGAACGCGCTGGGCATGAACCACCCCAAGCTGCGCTCGGACGCCGCCTTCATGGAACGGCTCGTGGACGCCGCCCTCAACAAGGTCACCAACTCGGACGTGTACACGCAGCACATGGCGCGCTTCGTGGACACGTTTTCGCGCGTGGGCATCCCCGACTACCTGCCGTACACGTTTTTCGTGTCGGGCGGCTCGCTGGCCGTCGAAAACGCCCTCAAGGCGGCCTTCGACTGGAAGGTGCGCAAAAACTTCCAGAAAGGGTACCGCCGCGAAGTGGGCCACCAGGTGCTCCACTTCGACCAGGCGTTCCACGGGCGCACGGGCTACACGCTGCCCCTGACCAACACCGCCGACCCGCGCAAAACGCAGTATTTCCCCAAGTTTCAGTGGCCGCGCATCTCCAACCCGGCGGTCGTCTTCCCCGTCGAGGGCGCCAACCTGGAGATGCTCGAAAAGCGTGAAGCCCTGGCCCTCGAACAGGCCAAGCGCGCCTTTCTCGAACACGGCGACGACATCGCCAGCGTCATCGTCGAGCCCATCCAGGGCGAGGGCGGCGACAACCACTTCCGCCGCGAGTTTTTGCAGGCCCTCAAAGACCTCGCCCACGAAAACGACGCCCTTTTCATCTTCGACGAGGTGCAGACGGGTGTGGGCATCACGGGCGCGTTCTGGGCGCACCAGGCCATCGGCGTCACGCCCGACCTGATGGCTTTTGGCAAGAAAACGCAGGTCTGCGGCTTTCTGGGCGGCAAAAAGCTCGACGAGGTCGAAGGCCACGTTTTCCAGACGTCGAGCCGCATCAACTCGACGTGGGGCGGCAACCTGGTGGACATGGTGCGCTTCGACCGCATCCTCGAAATCATCGAGGAGGACGACCTGGTGGCGCACGCCGCCGAGGTGGGCGGGCACCTGCAAGGGCGCCTGCGCGAACTCGCCGGCCGCCACGCCGCCGTCACCAATCCGCGCGGGCGCGGGCTGTTCTGCGCCTTTACGCTGCCCACGCCCGGCTTCCGCAACCGCGTGCTCGACGCGTGCTGGGAGGACGGCGTCGTGATTCTGGGCTCGGGCACGAACGCCATCCGCTTCCGCTCGCCGCTCACCATCACCCCCGGCGAGATAGACGAGGGCATCGAGCGGCTCGAAAGCGCCATCGCCCGCGTCGAGCGCGAAGGCGCCGACCCGGAGGCGAAAGGGCGGAAGTAGCGGGTTTGCTGGTTGGTTTGTTTGTTGGATAGTTTGTTGATGGTTGGTTTGTTGATAGGTGGGATTTGAGTTAATGTCGATTTGCGCGCAGTCGGTGCAATGATTCAGCGGGCGGATTTGCGCATCAGTCAACAAACCAACCATTCAACCAGCAAACCAACCCGCCTCCCATTCCCCACGGCAATCTCACGGACGGGCGGCGCGGGGGGGTGTAGCTTGCAGGCTGCGCGGGCGGCGCCGATACGAACGCGCCCGCCCGCCCCGTTAGCGGGAGGCTGCGGCCCGTGCCGCGCCACCCTGCCTTTCCCCTGCAATCACCCCCGGGATGAACCGTTTCACCGCCGTACTGCTGCTTTTCGTCGTCCTCAGCCTGTCGGCCTGCGCCGGGTCGGGGCGCTTGCGCTACGACTCGCCCCAGGAGGCGTACGAAAAAGGCATGGCCGCCTTCGAGAAAGGGCGCTACGAGCGCGCCATCGAGTATTTCCAGGCCACGTTCGACTACGGGCGCACGCACGAGTACGCCGACGACGCCCAGCTCATGCTGGGCCGCGCCTACTTCGCCTCGAAGCAGTACATCCTCGCCGCCTCCGAGTACAGCCGCTTCGTCGAACTCTACCGCGCCGATCCGCGCGCTGCCGACGCCGAGTACGAGCGCGCCGAGGCGTACGCCGCCCAGGCGCCCAACTACGAACTCGACCAGACGGCCACCGAGCAGGCCATCCAGTACTACCAGCTTTTCATCAACCGGTACCCCGAGCACGACAAGGCCGCCCCTGCCGAGGCGCAGATCCGCCGCCTGCGCGGCAAAATCGCCCGCAAGGCGTTCGAGGCCGGCCAGCTCTACGAGCGCCGCGAACTCTACGAGGCCGCCGCCATGACGTACGAGCGCGCCTTTTCCGACTACCCGGATACCGAGTGGGCCGACGATGCCCTCGTGGGCGCCATCCGCGCCTACAAGCTTTACGCCGACGAGAGCATCGCCGCGCGCCAGGCCGAGCGCTACCAGAAAGCCCTCGAAAACTACGAGCGCTTTATCCAGATTTACCCCGACAGCCCCCTGCGCACCGTTGCCGAAGACCTGTACACGGCGGTGCGGCGCGAGGTAGATGGGGCCACGGCGCAGCGCTGACGGGTGCGCTTCGCTGACGCCGTTGGACGCCTCCGCAGCGGCCTTGCCGGCCCGCTGCCCGGCCACGCGGCCCACCTCGCGATGGCGCCCTCGCACCGGCTCGACGCGGCGCTGCTGTCGGTGGAATCCAAAAAGTGCCGCGAGGCCGCCGTGCTGGTGCTCGTGTACCCGGACGCGCGGGGCCGGGCGTGCCTCGTGCTCACGGCCCGCCCCCCCGCGCTGCGCGACCACGCCGGGCAGGTAGCCTTTCCCGGCGGACGCCGCGAGCCCGGCGAGACGTTCTGGCAGACGGCGCTGCGCGAGGCGCGCGAGGAAGTCGGCCTCGACCCCGCCCGCGCTGCTCCGCTGGGCGCCCTTACGCCCCTCTACATCCCGCCCTCGCGGTTCTGCGTGTATCCGTTCGTGGCCGCCTGCGGCGAGGTGCCGCCTCTGGTGCCGCTCGAAGCCGAGGTGGCGCGCATCCTGCACGTGCCCCTCGCGCACCTGCTCGACCCGCAGCAGCAGGGCGTGGGCGTGTGGGAGGTGCGCGGCGAGCCCTCGCGGGTGCCCTTTTACCACGTCGAGGGCTACGAGGTGTGGGGCGCCACGGCCATGATGCTGGCCGAACTGCTGGCGCTGCTGCGGCCCGAAGGGTAGCCCGGCCCACGCAAAATCCCCCGACGGTTCGCGGAGGGCAGACGAACCCCGCCCCCGCAGAACGGGTATGGCAAGCCTTCTCGACCCCTGCCATGCCCCGCCGTTTTCCCTACACGATGCGCGACCTGGGCCGGTTCTGGACGTTTGCCAACGCCCTCAGCCTGGCCCGCATCGCTATCGTCGTGCCCATCGCCCTCCTGCTCTGGCACGACTACTCGGTCGCGTGGGTGATGGCGCTCGTCGTGGTGGGCATCCTGACCGACTTTTTCGACGGGCGCGTGGCGCGCTGGTCGAAAACCGTTTCCGAGTGGGGCAAGGTGCTCGACCCTTTTGCCGACAAGTTCGCGGCCCTCGTCATCGGCGGCGCGCTCACGCTGCGCCCCGCCGAGCCCACGCTGCCCGTGTGGCTGATGGCCGTCGTGGTCGTGCGCGACGTGCTCGTCTTTGGCGGCGGCGTGCTGCTGGCCAAGAAACACGGCAGCGTGCCGCCCAGCGTGTCGTCGGGCAAGGTGGCCGTGGGGCTGCTCGCCCTCACGGTGCTGATGGTCGTCCTCCGCGCCGACGCGCCCGTGCTGCGCGCCTTTGCGGGCGCCACGGCCTTTTTCTTCGTGCTCTCGTTTGTGCAGTACCTGGCCCTCTTCAGGGCCGGGATGCGCGCCGCGCCCACCCAGACGCCGGCCTCCCTGTAACCCTTCCAGATCGCCAACCCTTTCAGATCGCCTTTCAACCTTTCACGATGGGACTTTTCGACCGGTTTAAAAAACAAGATCAGCAGAAACTCGAAGCGGGGCTCGAAAAGACGCGCTCCAGCTTTCTCGGCAAGATGGACCGCCTCTTGCGCGGCCGCGACACCGTTGACGAAGCCTTTCTCGACGACCTGGAAGACGTGCTCGTGACGAGTGACGTGGGCGTGCGCACCACGCTCGACATCATCAAGCGCGTCGAGGCCCGCGTGCAGCGCGACCGCTACGTCACGACCGCCGAGCTCAACACCCTCATCCGCGACGAAATCGCCGGCCTCATGCTCAGCCACGCCCCCGAGCGCCCCGCCGACTTCGACGCGCCCTTGCCCAACAAGCCGCACGTGGTGATGATCGTGGGCGTCAACGGCGTGGGCAAGACGACGACCATTGGCAAGCTGGCCTACCGCTACCGCGAAGCCGGGCGCAGCGTGGTGCTGGGCGCCGCCGACACGTTCCGCGCCGCCGCCACCGAGCAGCTCGAAATATGGGCCGGGCGCGCGGGCGTGCCCATCGTCAAGCAGGGGCACGGCGCCGACCCCGCCGCCGTCGCCTTCGACACCCTCGCGTCGGCCCGGTCGCGCGGCGCCGACATCGTCCTCATAGACACGGCGGGGCGCCTGCACACGAAAGGCGGACTCATGGACGAGCTTTCCAAAGTCAAGCGCGTCATGGAGCGTCAGGTGCCCGGCGCGCCCCACGAGGTGCTGCTCGTGCTCGACGCCTCGACGGGGCAGAACGCCATCCGGCAGGCCGAGGAGTTCACCAAAAGCGTGGACGTGACGGGCCTCGTCCTCACCAAACTCGACGGCACGGCCAAAGGGGGCATCGTGATTGGCATTTCCAACGAGTTCGGCATTCCCGTAAAATATGTGGGCGTGGGCGAAGGCATCACCGACTTGCAGGTGTTCAACCGCGCCCGTTTCGTCGAAGCCCTTTTTGCCTGAGCCGTTCGGGGCGGGCTGGCGACGGTTCGGCGCGGCGCGCAGACCAGACGGCGGGCGGAGGTGGTTTTGGGATGCCGACGCCCGCATATTCCACCCGTGGACGTGTGCGCCGCTGCCGCGCCCTCACCCCTTGCCCACCCCACTTTTCGAGCCATAGCATGGACGTGTTGAGACGATTTGCCCTGCTGCTGGCACTTGCCGCGCTGTGTTGCCCTGCTGCGCAAGCCCAGGAACTCCCCGCCTTCGACGTGGACGCCGTGACGGTGCGCGGCGACGCCGGCGGCGATTCGCGGCTGGACGTGTACACCAAGGTTTCGCACGCGCTGCTCAACTTCACAAACGTCGCCACGGGCTACCAGGCCCGCTACCAGGTGTCGCTCGACGTGTACCGCGTGGACGCGCGCGGGCGCCAGCAGAGCTTCGTGGCCAACCGCGTCTGGGACCGGACGCTGGCCGCCCGCGACTACGCCGCCACGCGCAGCGACCAGCTTACCGACCGCACCACGCAGTCGCTCGACCTGGCGCCGGGCCGCTACCTGCTCCAGTTTCGACTGGAGGACGGCACCACGCACCGCGCCTACACCCAGGAGGTCACCACGACGGTGCGCGACCTCTCGGGCCGCGTCGCCCTGAGCGACCTCATCCTCATCGAAAGCTTCGACGCCGCCTCCAACACCATCTCGCCGACGGTTGACAGCCGCGTGGGCACCGACGAGGCGCAGATCAAGGTGTTTTACGAGATGTACGCCGACGACGCGCAGAGCGTGCGCGTCACGCGCGAGGTGGTGCGCGCCCGCAACCGCTCGGCGGTGCGGACGGTGCTCGGCCTCGCCGACGCGCCCTCGACCGACGTGGCCTACACGAACGTGGCGCCCACGACGCTGCGCGCCGGGCGCAACCCGTTTGTCGTCACCGTCCCCCTCGACAACCTGCGCACGGGCGACTACGTGGTGCGCGTGCGCGTCGAGCGCCCCGACGGCCTGCTCGTGGCCGAGGCCGAGCGCAACATCGAGGCGGCGTGGCAGGGCCTCACCCAGCACATCGCCAACCTCGACCAGGCCATCGCCCAGCTGCGCCACATCGCCAAAGACCGCGACATCCGCTATATCCGCGAGGCGCCCACGGCGCAGCAGCGGCTCGAGCGCTTCCGCGCCTTCTGGAAACGCCTCGACCCCACGCCCGGCACCGACCGCAACGAGCGCATGGAGGAGTACTACTACCGCGTGGCGTACGCCAACCAGAGCTACGGCGCCGGCGCCCGCACGCCCGGCTGGGAAACCGACCGCGGCCTGGTGATGGTGCGCTTTGGCGAGCCCGACCACGTCGAGCGCCACCCCTTCAACTTCGGCGAAAAGCCCTACGAGGTGTGGACGTACCAGCGCATCGGGCGCCGCTTCATCTTCGTGGACCGCACGGGCTTTGGCGACTACCAGCTGCTCGCCCCCATCTGGGACGACCGCACGCGGCTCTGACCCGCCATGCGATACGCCCCTTTGCTGCTGGTGGTGTGGGCCGGCTGCTCCCTTTTCGGTCCGGAGGCGACGGGCGTGCAGGCGTACCGCGCCGGCGACCGGGTCGAGATCGTCAACCGCACCTCGTCCGCGATCTACTATTTCGCCGCCGGCGCAAAGGCCGCCGCGCTCGTGGACTGGATGCCCACGCTGGCCGGGGAAAACCGGCTGGCGCCCGGCGAGCGCCGCCGCGTGTCGCCTCTCCTGAACGGCAGCGAAGACCAGGTTTTCGTGTTCTGGTGGACGGCCGTCGAGGCGCCTTGCTCCGCCGTCCCCGTCGAAGGCGACGCCGCCTGCCAGCAGCCCGGCGAGGTCAGCGTCATCGAGGTCCGGTGGTAAGGGGCGGGGCGGCGTAGTTTGAGGCAGACCTTTACAGCCGCCATGCGCCTCGTTTTCATGGGCACGCCCCTTTTTGCCGTGCCCTCACTCAGACGCCTCGCCGAGGCGGGCTATCTGCCCGTTGCCGCCGTCACCTCGCCCGACGCGCCCGGGCGCCGGGGCGCCGCCGACGTGCCGCCGCCCGTCAAAACCGCCGCCGAGGCGCTGGGCATCTCCACCATTCTCCAGCCCCCGAGCGTGCGCGACGAGGCGTTTGCCCGCGACCTCGAAACGCTCGCGCCCGACCTCATCGTCGTCGTCGCTTTCAAGATTCTGCCGCCGCGCGTGTTCACGATGCCCCGGCTGGGCGCTTTCAACCTGCACGGGTCGCTGCTGCCGCGCTACCGGGGCGCCGCGCCCATCCAGCGGGCCGTCATGGCGGGCGAAAAGGAGACGGGCGCCACCACGTTCGCGCTGCGCGAAACGGTGGACACGGGCGGCATCCTGCTGCAAACGCCCACCCCCATCGGGCCGGACGAGACGGCGGGCGACGTGCACGACCGGCTGATGCTGCTGGGCGCCGACCTCGTCCTCGAAACCGTGCGGGGGCTCGAAAACGGAACCCTCCACCCCCGTCCCCAGGACGACGCCCGCGCCACGCCCGCGCCCAAGCTGTTCCGCGAGGAAGGCGAACTGGACTGGTCGTGGCCCGCCGAGCAGGTTCACAACCACGCGCGCGGCTTTTCGCCCACCCCCGGCGCGTGGACCGAGTTTCGGGGCGAGGTGCTGAAAGTGCTCCGCACGCGGCAGGCAGCGGGGCAGGGCAGGGCAGGGGAGGTGCTGACGACCAGCCCCCTCGTCGTGGCGTGCGGCACGGGCGCCGTCGAACTCGTCGAGGTGCAGCCCGCCGGGCGCCGCCGCATGGACGCCGCATCGTTCGTCAACGGCGGACGGGTGGAGCGGGGCGAGGCGATGGGCACTTCCCGTTAGCCGTGCGAAATTTCCTGCAAGGAAAGCGCTTTGCCGCGCAGGGGCGGCAGGCGTTACGTTAAAGGGGTGTAACCTGCCGTTTCGCTTTTACCGCGCTGCCGCTTCTGCATTATGCCGCACGATTCGTCCGAACCCGGTTGGATGGGGCGCCCCGGATGGTCGGGGTTGCCGCCGCACGCGCAGCCGTTCGTGCACGCCCTCAACCGGATGCAGGCGCGCGAAACCGTGCGTCCCGACCAGATGGAGGCGCGGGCGCGCGGCCTGCTCGACGCCCACTTCGGGCCGGGCGAGGAGGCCACGGCGGCGTTTGCGCGCGGCGGCGCGGGCCTCATCAGCGAGCACAGCCACTACTTCGACGGCTTTGCCCTGATGCTGCCCCTGGCGCAGGGCACGGCCGTGGCGCTGCGGCCCGCGCGCGGCAGGAAAACCTCCGTCGTGTTCGACGCGGGCGCGGTAGAGGTGCTGGGCGAGGCGCCCGCGTCGCCGCCGCTGCGCGTCGTGGCGCACGTGCTCGACAAGTTGGAGCGCGACGCGCCCGTCGAGATGGCCGCTGTCAGCTCGATAGCGCCCGCGTTCCAGGACGCGATGCTGTCGTCGCTGGGCGTGGCGCTGTCGCTGGCCGTCGCGCCCGACCTGGGGCGGCACGCGCGCCTCGCCGCCCTGGCCGCCGCCCTCGAAGGGGCGCTGTATCCTTTCAGCCTCGCCTATCCCATTGCCGCCCTTGAAGGCCAGCCGGGCACCTACACCCTCGTGGACACGCGGACGTACGAGCAGGCGCCCCTCGAAGCCCTGCCCGCCCCCACGGCGGCCTGGGGACTCGTAGATCCGGGCGGCGGCGTGACGAGTCCGGCGCGGGGGCTGGCGCTGCGGCGCCGCGCCCACCGCGCCCTCGAAAACCTGCAACAGCACGGCATGGCGCAGCTCACGTCGTTCCGCTACCTCGAACACCAGGACCTGCCCGGCGCCCTTGCCCGCGCCGACGCGCGCCACCGCCCCACCATCCAGTACCTCGTCACCGAAAACCGGCGCGTGATGAACTTCGTGCGCGCCGTGCGCCAGCAGGACGCCCAGATGATGGGCACGATTCTGCTCTCCAGCTTCCACGCCCGCAGCGAGTGGGAGGGCACGCAGGCGCGCGAAGACCGCGCCATTGCCGAGGCCGAGGCCATGCTGTTCGACGGCATCTTCGGCGCCTCGCTGACGGGCCACGGGCGGTCGGTGCTCGTCTTCGGGCAGCCCGCGTCGCTGCCGCTCGCCCTCGACCGCATTGCCGCCGCGGGCACCCGCGAAATGCAGCCGCCCGCCACGATGCTGCTGTAGCGCCGGAGCAGAGCAGTGGAAGGATGGCAGAGGCCGTCCAGCCTTCGGCCTCTCGCCTCGACGGGCAAAAAGGCCCGCGTTTCCCGTTACCTTTACGCCCCAACCCTCCCGCGCATGAACCCCACCGCCCAGACCTTCGACCTGTCCTTTGTCAACGAGCGCATCCAGCAGGAAAGCCGCTTTGTCGAGCCGCTTCTGGCCGAGGTGGGGCGCGCGGTCGTGGGGCAGCGCTACATGGTCGAGCGCCTGCTGATCGGGCTGCTCGCCGGCGGCCACGTCCTCCTCGAAGGCGTGCCCGGCCTGGCCAAGACGCTGACCGTCTCGACGCTGGCCCGCGCCATCGGCACGCGCTTTCAGCGCATCCAGTTCACGCCCGACCTGCTGCCCGCCGACCTGCTGGGCACGCTCGTGTACAACCAGAAAGAGGCCAGCTTTTTCATCAAGAAAGGCCCCATCTTCTCCAACATCATCCTCGCCGACGAGGTGAACCGCTCGCCCGCGAAGGTGCAGAGCGCCCTGCTCGAAGCGATGCAGGAGCGGCAGGTGACCATTGGCGAGACGACGTTTCCCCTCGAAGAACCCTTTCTCGTGCTTGCCACGCAGAACCCCATCGAGCAGGAGGGCACGTACCCCTTGCCCGAGGCGCAGGTGGACCGGTTCATGATGAAGCTGCACGTGGGCTACCCCACGCGCGACGAGGAACTCGAAATCATGCGCCGCATGGCCCGCACGGGCGAGCGGGCCGACGTGCAGCCCGTCGTGACGCCTGCTCAGGTGCTGGGCGCGCGCGCCGTGCTGAATGAACTCTACATAGACGCGCGCGTCGAGAGCTACATCGTGGACCTGGTGGTGGCGTCGCGGCAGCCGGCGCGCTACAAGCTGGCGCCGCTCGCGCCCCTTATCGCCTTTGGCGCCTCGCCGCGCGCCTCCATCAGCCTCAACCTGGCGGCGCGGGCGCACGCCTTTTTGCAGCACCGCGCCTACGTGACGCCCGAGGACGTGCGCTCGGTCGCCCTCGACGTGCTCCGCCACCGGCTGATGCTCACCTACGAAGCCGAGGCCGAAGAAGTCACCTCGGACGCCCTCGTGCAGCGCCTGCTCGACACCGTCGAGGTGCCGTGAGGGCGATGGTCACGCGTCACTCGTCGCTGGTCATGGGGGGATTGCGTCGCGGCTTTTCCCGGCCCCTTTCCTCGTAGGAACTGCCTCGAAGGCTCAAGGACGAGTGACCCATGACAAGTGACTTTTCACTCGCCACCCGCCACTCCTGAATCCCCATGCCGCAGCGCCTCGTCATCCAGAAAGAATTCGTGCCGCTCGGCTTTGTCGTCGAGCAGCTCAGGGCGCGCGTGGGCGTCGAAATCGAACTGCTCAACGGGGTCGAAGGGTGGGAGGAGCGCCACATCATCGAGCGCAACATCCACCGGCCCGGGCTGGTGCTGACGGGCTACACGGAGCACTTCCAGCCGCAGCGCATCCAGGTGATGGGCAATACCGAGTGCCGCTACCTCGACGACCTCGCGCCCGACGCGGCCGCCCGCGCCTTCGGGACGCTCGTGGGCTACCACCTGCCGTGCATCATCCTCACCGCCGGCAACCGGCTTTCCGACGAAAGCATTGCCCAGGCCACGGCGGCGGGCATCCCCATGCTCACCACGCCCGTCCACACGACGCGCTTCATGGGGCAACTCAGCGACTTTCTCGAAGACCAGTTTGCCCAGCAGACCACGGTTCACGGCTCTCTGATGGACGTGTACGGCGTCGGGATGCTGCTCATCGGCAAGGCGGGCATCGGCAAAAGCGAGATCGCCCTCGACCTCATCGAGCGCGGGCACCGCCTCGTGGCCGACGACGTGGTCATCGTCACGCGCAAAAACAACGTGCTCATCGGCGCCGGCACCGACCTGGTGCAGCACTTCATGGAGATCCGCGGGCTGGGCATCATTGACGCGCGCGCCATGTTCGGCATCCGCGCCATCCGCTTTCAGAAGCGCGTCGAGGTCGTCGTCAAGCTCCAGCTCTGGGACCCGGACGAGGAGTACACCCGCATCGGCATGGTGGACGACGCGCACGAGATTCTCGACATCAGCCTGCCGCTCGTGAAGCTGCCCGTGACGCCGGGCAAAAACGTGACCGTCATCTGCGAGGTCATCGCCATGAACTACCTGCTCCAGCACTACGGCTACGACCCGGCGCAGGTGTTCTCCGAACGACTTGCCGCCCGGATGCAGGCCAAAAAAGACGGCCCGCGCCGCAGCACCGAGTATTTCGAGAACGACTACGAGTAGCGGCGCGCCGCCTTTTCACGGGCCGGATTTAAGGTAAGTCGAAACGGGCCGAATATTTAGCAGGAGTCCACGTCGGATTCACGGGCGCGGTTGACACGCCCGGCCCACTGCTCTAACTTCGCCGGGCTTTGTGACAGGGTTGTTATCCCCTCCGCCCGGTCCGCCGCCCTCCCGGATCGTCCTGTCCAGCCTGTTCGCGGCGCTGCCGCGTTGAAATACGTTTCTCATGGCTCGTAACCGTTATTACTACTACGACCACGAAAGCTGCGCCTTTGTCGAAGTGCAGCCGCGTCGTAGCCGGTACGTCATCCACGCGACCCTGGTGGGCGCGGTGTCCCTCGTGCTTGCCGTCTGCTTTGCGTGGGGGCTCGACCAGATGACCCGGACGCCCCAGGAAATCGCCCTCGAAGCCGAGCGCACGGCCCTGCAGGAGCAGCTTGCCATGGCGCGCCTGCAGATGGAGCGCTTTTCGGACTCGCTCGAAGTGCTCAGCGAAACCGACGAGGAGGTGTACCGGACGCTGCTCGAAGCCGAGCCCATCTCGAAGCAGACGCGCCAGGTGGGCGTGGGCGGCGCCGACGCCTACGAGCACTTCGACGGCTTCACGCCCCGCACGTCGGGCCTGCTGCGGCAGTCGGCGCAGCTCATGGACCAGCTCGAGCGCCAGATCACGCTTCAGAGCGCCTCGTACCGCGACCTGATGCAGATGGCCGAGACGCGCGCCGAGATGCTGGCCCAGCTGCCCGCCCTCATGCCCACGGCGGGCCACATCGTGTCGGGCTACGGAATGCGCAACCACCCCATCCTGGGCGTGCGCAAAATGCACACGGGCCTCGACATTCTGGTGCGGCAGGGCACGCCCGTCTTTGCCGCCGGCGACGGCGTCGTAAAGGTGGCCGAGTTCAACCCGACGTACGGCAACGTCGTCGAGGTGGAGCACCCCGAGGCGGGCTACACGTCCGTGTACGCGCACCTGTCGGCTTTTGGCGAGGGCATCCGCCCGGGGCAGCGCGTCAAGCGCGGCGAGCAGATTGGCCTCAGCGGCGCCACGGGCCGCGCCACGGGTCCGCACCTGCACTACGAGGTGCGCGGCAAAAACGGCGAGGCCCTCGACCCCGTCGAGTTCATGGCGCCCACGCTCACGCCGCAGCAGTACCGCGCCCTGCGCGCCGAAGCCGACGCCGCGCAGTCGCCGCTGTCGCTCAACTAGGGGCATCCTCCACGGTTTTTCACACGGGCCGATTTGCGCTGCGCCAAATCGGCCTTTCTTTGCGGAAACCCCCTCCGGGCCGGTCGGTAGGCGGCGCTTGCTTTTGGCGCGCCATTACGCTAATGTCCACGCCCGCCGGCCCGGCCTCCCTTCCGCCTTTAACGCTTTCCGCTCCATGTACTGGACACTCGAACTGGCTTCTTACCTCGAAGACGCCCCGTGGCCTGCCACGAAAGAGGAGCTGATAGACTACGCTGAACGCACGGGCGCCCCCCACGAGGTCGTCGAAAACCTGAGCGCCATCGAGGACGACGGTGAGCCGTACGAAAGCATCGAAGAAATCTGGCCCGACTACCCCTCGGGCGACGACGATTTCTACTTCGAGGAGGAGTAGCCGGGCGTGGGGCGCGGCGCTCGTGTGCCTTGCCGCCCTGCTCGCGCCTTCCCGCCTCCACGCCCAGACGGCGCCCCCTGCCGGCGACTCGCTTTACGTGGGCGCCGTCCGCTTCGAGGGCAACGTCCTCTACGACGACGCGACGCTGGCCCTGCTCGTGCGCACGCGCGCCAACCGCCGCTTTCTGGGCGTGCCGGGCCTGACGTGGTGGCTGTGGCTCTACCGCGCCGGCACGTCGGGCCGCTTCGGGCGGCTGGGCGCCGCCCTGGCCAGCCTGGGCGAGGCGCCCGCGTACGTGGACGACTTCACCCTTGCCGCCGACGCCGAGCGGCTCGCGGCCCTTTTCCAGCAGGAAGGCTACCGCAGCGCGACGGTTGGCGTGCGCGTGGACACGCTGCGGGCCACGCGGCTGCGCGTGACGTTCGAGATCGCGCCCGGCCCGGCCACGTTTCTGCGCCGCGTCTCGTACGACCTCGGCGGCGCCCTCGCGCCCGACGAGCGCGCCGAGCTGGCCCGCCGGTCGCTGTTGCAGCCCGGCGCGCCTGCGCCCGACAGCCTGGGCCGGGTGGGGTTTCGCGCCCGCGGCCAGCGCTATTCCGAGGGTCTGCTGCTCGAGGAGCGCCGCCGCCTGCTCACCTTTCTGCGCGACCGCGGCTTTGCCGCCGTGACGCGCGACTCCATCCGGGCCCTCGTTTTTCCCCTCGCCGCCGACTCGTTCGACGTGACGTTCCGGGTGCGGGCGGGCGAGAAGTTCGGCTTCGGCCCGCTCGACGTGGCCGTGCAGGGGCCGGAGGAAACCGCGGCGGCCCGCGCCGACACGCTGGAAGGCGCCTTCCCGACGGCCATCCACATCGCGGGCGAGCGGCGCCTCAAACCTGGCCTCGTGGGGCGTGCCCTCCGGATGCGGCCCGGTGCGGGCTTTTCGCAGAGCCGCGTGCTGGCCTCGAAGCAGCGCCTCGAAGCCACGGGCCTGTTCACGTTTACGGGCCTCACGCCCCTCTGGCGCGACACGTTTCGCGTGGAGGGCCGGCCCTTTCTGCCCTACCGCATCGAACTGAGGACGCGCCCGCGCCACACGCTGCGCTTCGAGACGTTTGCCCTCCAGCGCAGCGGCATCCTCGCCGGCTCGGACTCCGAGCTGGGCACGGGCGCGGGCGCCACGTACGAAAACCTCAACCTGCTGGGCGGCGGCGAGTCGCTGCGGCTGCGCACCGCCGGCTCCGTCTCCGCCGACATCGAAGGGGGCCTTTTCACGTCCGGCCAGCTTGAATCGTCGGCCACGCTGACGCTGCCGTACCTGCCGCGCGGACTTGAAGGGCTCGCGCCCCGCTCGCGGACGCCGCGCACCCAGATCTCGGCGAGTGCCCTCACGGCCCGCCGCGACGACCTGGGCCTCGCCATCCGGGCGCGGCTGGGGGCGCGGCTGCGCCTCGAACTGCCCCACTCGGCCACGCTCCAGTCGGTAGTGGACGTGTTCGACGTGAGCCTGAGCGACCCCGACACGCTGGGGCGTTTCACGACGTTTCTCGACGGCTTTCTCGACGAGATCTCCGACCCGCTCCAGCGCGCCCAGCTTCGCGAGGAGATTTTGGAGAACTACACGCGCCCCCAGGTCAATACGGCCGTGCGGTACACGCTGCGCAGCACGCGCGTCAACCCGCTCCGGCGCGAGCAGGGCTACTACTACCAGGCGTCGGCGTCGGCGGGCGGCTACCTCGAAGCGTTTCTCGACCAGGTGGTGTTCTCGCCCGGCGTGGCCGAGGGGTCGCTGCCGCCCCTGCTGGGCGGGCGCGGGCGGCTGCGCTACCGGCCCTACGTGCGCCTGACGCTCGACGCGCGCCGCTACCGGCTGCTGACGCCCGGCACCGTGCTCGCCCTCAAAGGCGGCGTGGGCGTGGCGCAGGCGACGGGGCAGACGGGCGTGGTGCCCTTCGACCAGCGCTTCTACAGCGGCGGCGCCACGAGCGTGCGCGGCTGGCGGCTGCGCGAGCTGGGGCCGGGCGCCGCCTCGTTTCGCAACGCTGGCGACGTGGCAAACGTGCTCGGCGGCGACATCTGGCTCGAAACGGGCGTCGAACTGCGCCAGACCGTCATCCCCCTCCTGTTCGGCGCCGAGTGGGTGGGCGTGGCCTTTGCCGACGCGGGCAACGTGTGGCTGGGGCCGCGCAACCCCGGCTTCGGGCCGGGCAACAGCGACGGGCGCTTTGCCTTCGACCGGTTCTACCGCGAAATCGGCGTGGGCAGCGGGCTGGGGCTGCGCCTCGTCTGGACGTACCTCGTCGTCCGCTTCGACACGGCGGCGCGCGTGTACGACCCCGCGAGTCCGGGCCGGCTGATGCCCGGCGGGTGGCGCCCGCTCGTACATTTCGGCCTCGGCCACGCTTTCTGACGCCCGTGCCTTTTTTCCGCCATGCCCTCACCAATGTGCGCCGCCTGTGGGCGCGCCTGTTGCGCCCCGACGAAGACGAGCACACGCGCGCCCTCGTCGAGACGCTGGGCCGCGTGCCGGCCTTCGAGGGCCTGAGCCGCGGCGCGCTGCGCGACCTGGCCGAGGTCGTCCACGCGCGCCGGTACAAGCAGGGCGAGGTGATCTACTACGAGGCCGACCCCGGGCTGGGGCTGTACGTGGTGCAGCAGGGCACGGTGCGCCTGCTCGCCAGCGACGAAGACGGCATCGGGCAGCCCGTGCGGCTCGTGTCGCCGTGCGCCCTCATCGGCGAGCTGTCGCTGCTGGGCGCCACGCCCCGCATCGAGACGGCGCAGGCGGCGACGGAGGTGCACCTGCTGGGCTTTTTCCGCCCCGACCTGACGACGCTGTTCCGCCGCAGCCCGCAGACGGGCGTGGCCCTGCTCGAAGTCCTCACCCACCACATCGCCGCGCGCCAGGTGCTGCTGCTGGGCGCCCTCACGCGGCGCATGGGCCGGACGGAGGCCCTCCACCTGTTCAACAGCCTGCGCGACGCCCCGCCCGACGCCGACGACGCGCCTTCCGTCGCCCGCCTGCTCTGACTCGCGCTTCCAACCGCCACGCCCGCTGCCCATGAATGCCGGAGACCTCGTCGAACTCGACATCGAAGCCTTTGCCGACCGGGGCAAAAGCCTGGCGCGGGTGGACGGCTACGTCGTCTTCGTGGCGGGCGCCGTGCCCGGCGACCGCGTGCGGGCGCGCATCGTCAAGCGCAAGCGCAAGCACGCCGAGGCGCGGCTCGTGGACGTGCTCGTGCCCTCGGGCCTGCGCGCGACGCCGCGCTGCCGCTATTTCGGCACGTGCGGCGGCTGCAAGTGGCAGCACGTCCAGTACGCCGCCCAGCTCGAAGCCAAACGGCAGAGCGTCGAGGGCGCCCTCGCGCACGCGGGCGGCTTCCGCCACGTCGAGGTGCAGCCCACGCTTGCGTCCGAAAACGTCTATTTCTACCGCAACAAGATGGAGTTCTCGTTTTCCGACCAGCGCTGGCTGACCGACGACGAGATCGCCACGGGCGAAACCTTCAGCCGCGACTTCGCCCTCGGCCTGCACGCGCCCGGCCATTTCGCCCGCGTGCTCGACTTGCACGAGTGCCACCTGCAGAGTGAACTCAGCGTGCGCGTCGTCAACCGCGTGCGCGCCCTGGCACTCGCCGAAGGGTGGGCGCCGTGGAGCATCCGCGACCACACGGGCTGGCTGCGCCACCTCGTCGTCCGGCACGGCACGCGCACGGGCGAAACCCTCGTCAATCTCGTCACGAACGGCTGGCAGGAGGGGCGGATGGCGCTCCTGGCCCATGTGCTGCAGGCCGACTGCCCCGAAGTCACCACGCTTGTCAACACGATTCACACCGGCCTCGGCCAGACGGCGCTGGGCGAGAGGACGGAGACGATTTTCGGGCCGGGCCTTTTCCACGACCGCATTGGCGAGCTGACGTTCGAGATCGCGCCCCAGGCGTTTTTCCAGACCAACACGCGCGGCGCCGAGACGCTCTACCGCGTCGCCCGCGAGCTGGCCGCGCTGCGCCCCGACGACCTGCTCTACGACCTGTACTGCGGCGCGGGCACCATTTCGCTGTTCTGCGCGCCGCACGTCCGCCACGTCGTGGGCGTCGAACTGGTGCCCGAGGCCATCGAAAACGCCCGTGCCAACGCCGCCCGCAACGGCCTGACGAACGCGACGTTTGTGGCGGGCGACATGCTGAAGCTGTTCACCCCCGACTTTATCGACGCCCACGGCTGCCCCGACGTACTCATCGCCGACCCGCCGCGCGCCGGGATGCATCCTAAAGTTGTCGAGCAGATTGCGCGGCTGGCGCCCGAGCGGTTCGTGTACGTCTCGTGCAACCCGCAGTCGCAGGCCCGCGACCTGGCCCTCTTGGGCGACGCCTACCGCATCGAGCG
>CBDUCD010000007.1:0-24685 GCA_965365535.1 uncultured Rhodothermales bacterium
TGCTGGGCGCCCTGCTCGGCCAGAACGGGCGCGTGCAGACGCTTTTGCCCACGCGTTTTACCGTCCGCTGAGAAGGTAGAGGCGGCGGCTCGCCGTGGTATCCGCAACCCGGCTTGACGTGGCGGGTTTGCGCCCGACGCCCTAACGCCACCCACATGCAAGCCTATCGCGTCGCCGCCACGGTTGCCGGTGATGGCAGCGTGACCCTCCACGACCTGCCGTTTGCCGAAGGCGAAGCCGTGGAGGTAATCGTCCTGCCCCGCACCGTCCCGGCGGAAGCTCCCCCGCCCCAGGGCCCCCTGCGCGGCAGCGTAGTTCGTTACGAGCGGCCCTTCGACCCGGCGGCAGATGCCGGAGACTGGGACGCTGCATGATCGTGCTCGACACGCACATCTGGATCTGGTGGACCAGCGAGCCGGAGCGGCTCAGCGCCACGCAGCGCTACGCGGTGGACGCGTCGCCGCAGGACATCGGGGTAAGCGCGATCTCGTGCTGGGAGGTTGCCAAGCTGGTAGCCCTGGGCCGCCTGTCGCTCGACCGCCCTGTTGCCGACTGGCTTGCTGCTGCGCTGGCGTATCCCGGCGTGCGTTTGCTGGCTCTGACCCCGGAGGTTGCAGTGGCTTCAGCAACACTTCCGGGCGTGTTTCACCGCGATCCCGCCGACCAGATCATCGTGGCGACGGCCCGGTTGCAGGGCAGCCGCCTGGTCACGTCGGACCGAAAGATTCTGGCCTACGAACACGTCGAAACGGTTGCCTGACCGCCGCGCTGCGCACCGCCTCGCCTGGCGCTCCAGCAGATCATCGCGGAAACGCCGCTTCCTGACCCCGTCAAAAAACCAGATCGTCACCGGCGGGCTGGCTCCGGGCGCCCGGCAAAAGGTGGAAATGGCCTCCACCATTCCCCTACGACGATGCCACAGGGAGACAAGGACAAGTACACCGACAAGCAGAAACGCCAGGCCGAGCACATCGAAGAATCCTACGAAAAGCGCGGCGTGTCCGAAGACGAGGCCGAAAAACGCGCCTGGGCAACCGTCAACAAGCAGGACGGCGGCGGCAAAAAGCCCGGCGGCAGCGGCCGCAAAAAGTCGGACTCCTGAGTCAGGCGGGGGCGCCCGCACCGTGGCGCTCGCCAATGCGGGCGAGGGCTTCGGGGTAGAGCGCGGCCAGGTCGGCAGCGTTTTGCGTGCTCACGCCCACGTCGCGCAGAATGCCGTCGTGCAGGCGGTACACCCAGCCGTGGAGCGTGACGGGCTGCCCACGCTCCCACGCCTCCTGCACGACGGTCGTGCGCGACACGTGGACGAGCTGCTCGACGACGTTGAGTTCGCACAGCGCGTCGAAGCGGCCCTCCCGGTCGGCGATGGATTCGAGGAGGGGCCGGTGCAGGTGCGCCACGTCCTGCACGTGCCGCAGCCAGTTGTCTATCAGGCCGAAGCGCGCGTTCTCCGCCGCCGCCCGCACGCCGCCGCAGCCAAAATGGCCGCACACGATGACGTGCTCCACCTTGAGCACCTCGACGGCGTACTGGAGCACGGCCAGGCAGTTGAGGTCGGTGTGGACGACGACGTTGGCCACGTTGCGGTGCACGAACATCTCGCCGGGCAGGAGGCCCGTGATCTCATTGGCAGGCACGCGGCTGTCGGCGCAGCCAATCCACAGGTAGCGCGGCGCCTGCTGCTGCGCGAGCTGCTCGAAAAAGTCCGGCTGCGCGGCCACGGTTTGCGCGGCCCACGCCCGGTTCTGCTCGAAAAGGTGCGGCAGGTGTTTCAATTTGGCGGATGGTTACTGGTCACTGGTCATTGTCACAACACGTTGCACGTCGTTTCTGAAAAGCACCACCGATTGCATCTTCGCAAAGTTAGACGACATACGATCCAGACACGATAACGGACGGCTATGCCGCCCCTACTCGCACCGTATCCGGCCTCCGGTTTCGGGACGGTCTTCCGGCGGCAGCCCCGCCCCTACCTGCGCGACGTGACGGCGCCAGGCCCCTTCCAGTTCCTCCGGCGCCCGGCCTGTCGCGCTTTCGGAGACGGCGAGACCACCCTGCCACAACGCCTTGACGGCCTCGATTCCGTACGATTCCGCGACGTACTGCACGAAGCTGGCGGCTTCGAGGTGCGGGGCCGCCCGCGAAAAGTCGAACGGCTCCAGGCTATCGAGGGGGGCCAGCTTGCCGGTAGCGTCGAGGGCCGCGGCCCACCCGTGGAGGTCGCGCCCGGCGCACCCGCCGACGGCCCAGACGGCGACGCCTTCGCTGAGCCACAGCGCCGCTGGCCTGCCCCAGCGTCGCCACGAGTAGAGGTGGCCCAGTTCGTGCCGGTACGCGGGCGCTCCGTCGTCGCTGTAGGTGAAGAACAGGGCGTTGGCGCCGGGCTCCGTGTGCCCGCCCGCAGGCTGCCCCACGAGCAACTGCATCTGCTCGCGGGTCTCGACGATGAACACCTCCGCCCGCTCGGCGGCGTCCTGCTCGTTCAGCCGCGCAAGTACGTCGGCCCGCGCCCGCTCGATTGCTCGTCCAACCGCATCGAACCCGTCTGCGGCGAGTGAGCCCGTAGAGGCGTGGAGGTGGAAGTGCGGCGTCGCCGCCGCTTTCCACGCGAACGCCGGATTGGCGAGCGCCGCCGCGACGATCTCCGGGGCCTCCTGATGTGGATCCGCGCTGTCCGACGGTGCGCGGCACGCGGCAACGGCAAGCAGCACCAGCAGGGCGCGTGGAAGCAGGGACGGCCTCAACGATGGACGCTCAAACCAGCACATCGCCCGTCATTTCAGGGGGCACCCCTTCGCCCATGAGCGCGAGAATCGTCGGCGCCACGTCGCCCAGCTTGCCGTCGCGGATGGGGCCGTTGAAGCCGCTTTTGATGATGAGGTGCGGCACGAGCGCGAGCGAGTGCGCCGTGTTGGGGCTGCCGTCGGGGTTGCGCATCCGGTCGGCGTTGCCGTGGTCGGCGATGATGGTGACGCCGTAGCCGTGCGCGAGGGCAGCCTCGACGACGACGCGCGCCGCCGCGTCGCACGCTTCGATGGCGGCCACGGCGGCCTCGAAAACGCCCGTGTGGCCCACCATGTCCGGGTTGGCAAAGTTGACGACGACGAAGTTGTAGTCGTGCGCGGAAATGGCGTCGGCGACGCGGCGGGCCAGCTCGGGCACGCTCATCTCGGGCTGCAAGTCGTACGTCGCCACCTTCGGCGAGGGCACGAGAATGCGGTCTTCGCCCGTGAACGGCTCCTCGCGTCCGCCCGAGAAAAAGAACGTCACGTGCGGGTACTTTTCCGTCTCGGCGGCGCGCAGCTGCCGTCCGCCGCGCGCGGCGATGGTCTCGCCCAGCGTCTGCCGGAGGTTGTCTTTGGGAAAGGCGACGGGAAACGGGAAGTCCTCGTCGTACTGGGCAAACGTGGCGTAGTGGAGGCCCGTGGGACGCACGCGGCGCGCGAAGCCGCTGAAATCGTCCTGCATAAAGGCCCGCGTGAGCTGCCGGGCGCGGTCGGCGCGGAAGTTGAAAAAGATGACGCTGTCGCCGTCCTGCACGCGCCCGTCCACCCCCGCGATGCGGCGCGGCGTGATGAACTCGTCGGTTTCGCCCGCCGCGTACGCCGCCTCGACGGCGGCCTGCGCCGACGGAAACGCCTCGCCCTCGCCCTCGGTGAGCAGCCGGTACGCCTTTTCGACGCGCTCCCACCGCTTGTCGCGGTCCATGGCGTAGTAGCGCCCGACGACGTCGGCGATCTGCCCGACGCCCGTGCGGGCGATGGCCTCCTCGACCTCGCGCACGTAGCGGCGCCCGGCTTCTTTGGGGTCGGTGTCGCGCCCGTCGGTAAAGGCGTGGACGACGACCTGGTCTTTGCCCAGCCCCTGCCGCCGGGCCAGCTCGAGCAGGGCGGCGAGGTGGCCCAGGTGCGAGTGCACGCCGCCATCGGAAAAGAGGCCGAACAGGTGCAGGCGCGTGCCCCGTTCGCGGGCCGCGCGGGCGGCGCCGACAAGCGCGGCGTTGTCGAAAAAGTCGCCGTCCTCGATGGCCTTGTCTATGCGGACGAGGTCCTGGTACACGATGCGCCCGGCGCCCAGGTTCATGTGCCCCACTTCGGAGTTGCCCATCTGGCCCGGGGGCAGGCCCACGGGGCGCTCCGACGCCCGCAGCTTGCCGTGCGGGTACGTGGCGAAAAGCCCGTCGAGAAACGGCTTGCGCGCCGCATCAATGGCGCTGACGGACGGGTCTTCGGCGATGCCGTAGCCGTCGAGGATGAGGAGCAGGTGTTTGTTCACGGAATCAGAAAAGGTCGCGGGGGACGGATGGAGGGTACAGATTAGCCGTTGCGGGCGGGCGCGTTGCACGTACCCGGAATCTTCAAGGCTGGGGCTACACCCGGAAGTCGGGCACGCGGCGCGTGGTCTGGCCCGTGCGCGCGTCGAAAACGTGCATCGAGCCCGAGCGCGGGTCGGCCAGCTGCTCCGTCCCGTAGCGGTCGGTTTTGACGGCGGGCGTGTCGAAGTAGTGGTCGGTGCCGGGCGCGTAGTAGCGGCCCCGGCGGGCGTCGAGGCCGCTGAGGGGCGGCGGCAGGGCCTGGAGTCGTTCGTAATACAGGCACGCCGCCGTCAGCGGGCACGCCTCGCATTTCGGGCGGCGCGCCGTGCAGGTGTAGCGCCCGTGGAGGATGAGCAGGTGGTGCGCCTCGCCCCACACGTCGGAGGGCCACAGCCTTTTGAGTTGCTTTTCGACCTTGACGACCGTGTCGGCGTTTTGCGTCAGCCCGATGCGGTTGGCGACGCGGAACACGTGCGTGTCGACAGGGAGGGCGGCCACGTCGAAGGCGACCGAAGCAACCACCTGGGCCGTTTTGCGCCCCACGCCGGGCAGCGTTTGCAGCGCGTCGAGGCTGGCGGGCACCTGCCCCCCGTACACCTCGACAATGCGCCGCGCCGCGCCGACGAGGTGACGGGCCTTGTTGTTGGGATACGAGATGGACTGGATGTACGTGAACACCTCGTCGGCTTCGGCGGCGGCAAGGGCGTGGGCGTCGGGAAACGCCCGGAAAAGCGCGGGCGTGACCGTGTTGACGCGGGCGTCGGTGCACTGCGCCGACAGCACGACGGCCACGAGCAGTTCGTAGGGGTCGCGGTAGCGGAGTTCGGTCTGCGGCGCGGGGATGGCGGCGCGCAGCGCGTCGAGGGTGAATTGGGCGCGTTGGCTTCGGGTCACGGAAAGGGGCGAATCGCGGGTGAAACGGGCGTCGTCCCAACCAGCAGCGCCCGGCGCGGGTTGCAGGCGGGCGGCAGGCCGTCCCGTATCTTCGCGCGCCACCCCCACCGCCCGATGCGCCTTTTCCTGATCCTCAACCTCGTGCTCGCCGCCGCCGCTGCCGCCCAGACGGGGCTGCCCGCCCCGCCCGCCAGCCGCCCGGCGGACGGGATGCGCGTCGCCCTCGTGACGGTGCTGCCCGGCCACGACGTGTACTCGCGCTGGGGCCACACGGCCATCCGCGTGCAGAACGCCCGCTCGGGCTACGACCGCCTGTTCAACTACGGCACGTTCCAGTTCGACCGCCTGTTCGTCTTCAAATTTGCCTATGGCCGGCTCGACTACGTCCTCAGCGTCAGCGATCCCTTCAACACCTATTACGTGTACGCCGAGCGCGAAGGGCGCTCCATCATCGAGCAGACGCTCAGTCTGACGCCCTCTGAGATCGCGGCGCTGGCGGCGTTTCTCGAAAACAACGCCCGCCCCGAAAACCGGGTGTACCGCTACGACTTCCTGTTCGACAACTGCTCGACGCGCCCGCGCGACGCCATCGAAAGGGTGCTGGGCGAAAAGCTGCATTACGCCGCCCCCCGCGACACGCTCGGCGCCACGTTCCGCGACCTGATAGACCCGTTTCTGGCGCCCTCGCCCGCGCTCGACACGGGCCTCGACCTCTTGCTCGGAGTGCCCGTGGACCGGCGGGCGACGCGCCGCGAGGCGGCCTTTTTGCCCGACTCGCTGCGCGCCCTTTTCGCCCGCGCCACGGTGGCGGGGCCTGCCGGCCCGACGCCCCTCGTCGTCCGCACCGACACGCTGTTCTGGGCGGGCACGGGCACCGACGCGCACGCCTTTCCCCTCCACGCCTGGCTCATTGGCCTGGTGGCCCTCGCGGGCCTGGGCGCCTCGTGGAAGACGAGGCAGGGCGCCCCGCCCCGGTGGCTTCGGCGCTTCGATGCCGCCCTGTTTTTTGCTGTGGGCGTGGCGGGGCTGCTGCTGGCGTTTCTGTGGTTCGTGTCGCTCCACCACGTGACGGGGCCCAATCTGAACGTGCTGTGGGCGTGGCCTGTGCACGCCGCCGCCGCGTTCTGGCTGGGCCGCCGCGCGCTGCCGCGCGGGCTGCGCCTCTACCTCGGCGCCGCGGCGCTCGTCACGGCGCTCGTGTGCGTGGCGTGGTTGTGGCTGCCGCAGCAGCTTCCCGCCGCCCTCTGGCCCCTCGCGGTGCTGCTGGCGGTGCGGGCGGGGCTGCGGGCGCAGGCGGCGCCGGAACTTCGCGCCTGAAAAGGCTTTAAGGACTCGTTCCGTAAACGCATCTCTGGACGCAGACCTTGCCTTCTGTCTCTGGTGCCTGGCACCCTGAGGCAGAAGGCTTTTCTCGTTTAGCGCCCCCGAGATGCACTTGATCTATTCAACGATGAATATCTACGTCGGCAATCTGCCGCACGCCACCACAGATGGCGAACTCACCAGCACCTTCGAGGCGTATGGCGAGGTCAGCTCGGCCTCCGTCATCACCGACCGCGAGACGGGCCAGTCGCGCGGCTTCGGCTTTGTCGAGATGCCCAACAAGGCCGAGGCCCTCGCGGCCATGCAGGCCCTCAACAACAGCCAGCTTGGCGGCCGCGCCCTGACGGTCAACGAAGCCCGCCCGCGTGAAGAGCGCAGCAGCGGCGGCTACAGCGGCCAGCGCCGCTACTGAGCCCGGCCCACAGGTCCCTGGTAGGGATCAAACGCAAACCCTCTCCGCAGGCATCCCGAAAGGGGCTGCGGAGAGGGTTTTTTTGCGTGTACCGCGTACGGGATTTGAACCCGTGCTACCAACGTGAAAGGCTGGCGTCCTAGACCCCTAGACGAACGCGGCAAAAAAAGAGAGGGAGCCTTGTGGGTCTCGAACCCACGACCTCCAGGACCACAACCTGGCGCTCTAACCGACTGAGCTACAGCCTCCGTATGCCTCTTGCAGTGCAAGGGCCGCAAAAATACGACGCCCGCCCTCCGTCCGCGCGCAACGGGTGCGTGAAAAGCCCTGGAAGAGGCGCCTACCGGATCACGGCCACCTTGCCATACGCGGCGCCCTCGCCTTCCTGCCCCACGGCCACCACGAGGTACACGCCCGATGGCACGGGGCGCCCCGCGCCGTCGCGCCCGTCCCAGCGGACGCTGCCGCCGCGCGTGTCCATCCGGCGCACCACGTGGCCGTCGGGGGTGAGGATGCGCAGCTGCGTGGCCTCGACGAGCCCCTCGATGGTCACGTAGTCCGCGCCCGGAAGGCGCAGCGGGTTGGGATAGACGCGCAGGTCGCGGGCGCTGGCGGCGGGCGCCACGACGCCGCCCCGGTACGCCACGAGGCCACCCTCCGTGCCCACGTACACGTCGCCCGTAGCGGGGTTGATGGCAAGCGAGAGCACGCGGTTGCTGGGCAGGGGCGCGTTTTCGACGGTAAAATGGTCGGCCACGGCAAAGCCGCCCTCGCGCTCCTCGACGCGCCACAGCCCTTCTTCCGACCCCACCCACACGTTATTGGCCGGGTCGATGGCGAGGGCGTTGACGCGCAGCCCGAGCAGCACGTACGCCCGCGCGTCGGCATCAACGGGCCAGACGAAGTTGGCCGTGTTGTCGCGGGGCACGATGCCGTTGTTGACGAGGTAGGCGATGCCTTTTTCGGTGCCGATCCAGATGCGCCCTTCGCGGTCTTCGGCCAGCGAGGTGACGAGCAGGCCGGGCAGGCCGGAGCCCGCGCCGCCCTCCTGCCCGAAGTAGCGGAACGCGTCGTCGGCGGGCGAGATGGGGTCGGCGCCGCTGCTGTACACGACGAGGCCGCGCCCGTTGCGCTGGCTGCGCTCGTCGCGCAGGGTGATCCACTTGGTGCCAAAGCCATCCACGAGCAGCTGGTCGTAGGCCGTGTAGCCGGACAGCAGGCCGCCGCCCGAGAGGGGCGCAAAGCCATGCCAGGTGCCATCGGGCAGGCGCACGTGGAGGGGGACGGTGGAAAAGCGGTTGGTGGCCCAGAGCGTGCCGTCGGCCTCGAAGCCCAGCCCATCCACCCGGATAAAGTCGGGGTTGGCGGCGAAAGAGGTGCGCAGCGACGAGTTGTTGCGGTCGTAAAACTGGAGGGCGCCGTCGGGGGCCACGCTGACGACGCCATTGCCGAAGCTCCCGAACCAGGCCGTGCCGTCGGGGGCGACTTCGGCGGACAGAAAGCTGCCGCGCCCTTCGAGGGGGTCGGGCTGCTGCCGGCGGTCGTACACGGTCCACGTGCCGTCGGGCGCGCGGCGCTGGAAGCCCTCGCCGTTGCCGCCGCTGCTGCTCGTCCACAGCGTGCCGTCGGGCGCGAAGTCCATGTCGAGCACGAGGTTGAAGCCGGGGCCGGGCGGCGTCACGAAGGCGCGCAGCGCGAGCGTGGGCGTCTCCAGCAGGGCAATGCTGCGATTCGCGTCGGCCACGGCCACGACCCCGTCCACCAGGGCGATGTCGCGCGTTTCGATGCCGCCCGCCGGCTGCACCCGCTGGCTCGCCCCGT
Organism: uncultured Rhodothermales bacterium; assembly: GCA_965365535.1. Taxonomy (GTDB): domain Bacteria; phylum Bacteroidota; class Rhodothermia; order Rhodothermales; family BA12; genus CBDUCD01. The sequence continues at coordinate 8,766 of CBDUCD010000007.1, forward strand.
CGGCGCGGAAAAGGACGACGGCATACCGCTCGGCGGCGACGAGGTACTGGGGGCTGGCGGCGAGGGTGAAGAATTCGGAGCCGCCATAGCCTGCCGGCTGCCACCGCCCATCGGCGCCGCGCGCGTACAGGTCGCGGGGCGTGGCCACGAACAGGCGCCCCGCGAAAACGGCGAGGCCGCGCGTGGCGCCGGCGGGCAGCCCGGCCCCGGCGCCCTGCCACGAGGCCGGGTCCTGGAGGTTGCGCCCGTCGAGCGGGCCGGCAGCGAGGCCCGCGGCGGTGCTGGCCCACAGCGCGGCCGCCCCCGTGGGCCCGGGCGCGACGGCCACGTCGAACACGGCGGTGCCCTGCGGGAGGGCGCCCATCTGGCTGTAGGTGTCGCGCACCTCGCCGCGCGCGGCGTCGAAAACGACGACGCCGAAGTCCGTCGCCACGAACAGCGTGTCACCCACCACGCGCAGCCGCGTCACGCCGCGCTCGCTGAAACGGTCGGCGCGGGCAATGTCGCGGAAGGGGGTGACGGCGCCCGTGGCGGCGTCGAGCCGGTCGAGCACGCCGCTGGCATACCCGATCCAGACGGCATCGCGGCGGGCGTCGTAGGCGATGGCGGCGGCGCGCGTGTCCGACAGGCCGTCGGTCAGCGAATACCGTTCAAAGCTGCCGCCGTCGAGGGCGTAGCGGAACACGCCGCCTTCGCTGGCCGCCCACACGGCGCCCGGCGCCGCCGCGATCTGGTTGACGCTGCGCAGCGCGGCCTGGGCCTCCCACAGGGCCGGCTGCGCGCGCGCGGGCAGCACGAGGGCGAAAAGTAGCAGAGCAGGGCAGCACAGACGGATACGCATGGCCAGATGGTCGAAGGGGTTTGCCGGGGCAAACGGGGGACGAGGCAAAAGGCGTATCGCTGGGCGGGAACGGGCTGCGGGTTGGCGGTGCTGCGTTGATTAGAGCTGCTGCATCAGGTTGGCCATCTCGATGGCGGCGGCGGCGGCTTCGGCGCCCTTGTTGCCCGCCTTCGTCCCCGCCCGCTCGATGGCCTGCTCGATGCTGTCGGTGGTGAGGACGCCGAAAATGACGGGCACGCCCGTGTCGAGGGCCACGCGCGCCGCGCCGCTGGCGGCCTGCCCCGCCACGTGGTCGAAGTGCGGCGTCGCGCCCCGGATAATGGCGCCCAGCACGATGACGGCGCTGTACGTGCCCGTCTCGGCCAGGCGGCGCGCGGCAAGCGGCAGCTCAAAGGCGCCCGGCACCCACGCAACCGTCACGCGGTCGAGGTCGGCGCCGTGCCGCCGCAGCGCGTCGAGGGCGCCGTCGAGCAGGGGACGCGTGATGAAATCGTTGAAGCGGCTCACCACGATGGCGAAGCCGTGGCCGGGGGCCAGCAGGGTTCCTTCTACTGTTTCAGGCATCGTCGGGCGTTCGCAGTACCTGCCATGATACGCCGCCCGCCCCGGCGGGGACAAGGCAGGTTGGCCGGGTTGGTTGAGATGGCTGGGTTGGTCGAGTTTGTTCTCCGTCAACCATCAACAAGCGAGCAGCGCGAGCGTCAGCCAACCAACAAAAAAAGGAGCACCCCGTTTTCGGGATGCTCCTCGTAATGGCGGGCGGCAAGGCGTCAGGCCATTTCAGGCGTCCGCTCGCGCAGCATCTGCACGATGGCTTTGTTGAAGGCCGGCAGGTCGTCCGGGTTGCGGCTCGTGATCAGGTTGCCGTCCGTCACGACCGGCTCATCTACCCACGTGGCGCCGGCGTTTTTGAGGTCGGTTTTGATGGATTTGTACGACGTCATGCGGCGGCCCTCTACGGCGTTCACCTCGACCAGCGTCCACGGGCCGTGGCAGATGGCGGCGATGGGCTTGCCGGCGTCCACGAAGGCGCGGACAAAGGCGAGCGCCTTGTCATCCGTGCGCAGCTTGTCGGGGTTGATCTGCCCGCCGGGCAGCACCAGCATGTCGTAGTCGTCGGCGCGGGCTTCGTCCAGCGTCTTATCTACACTGTACTCGTCGCCCCAGTCATCCGTAGCCCACGCCTTGATTTTGCCTTTTTTGGGCGAGACGATGTGGGCCGTGGCGCCGGCGTCTTCGATGGCTTTCCTGGGTTTCGTCAGTTCGACCTCCTCGAAGCCGTCGGTCGCCAGCAGGGCCACGCGGGTGTTTTTCAGGTCGGTGTTCATGTATCGTAATGTGTTGGTTTTGGGGGACTTGCCCTTTTTACACGGGCATCCCCCCTGCCCCGGTTTCGGCGGGGCGTGAACCTCGCGTTACGCTTCAGAAGCCGTAGATCGAAAAGTCGTCCCGGCGCACGAACAGCGCCAGGATGATGGCCAGCATGATAGAATTCGCCAGCAGCGCCGCGCCGCCGTACGACAAGAACGGCAGCGGAATGCCGATGACGGGCAGCAGGCCGGTCACCATGCCGATGTTGACGAACAGGTGGATGAGAAAGACGCCTGCCGCCCCCGCCGCCACCATCGAAACGAACGGATGTTTGACGCGCGTGCCCAGGTTTACCAGGCGCACGAGCAGCAGCCCGTAGAGCAGCAGCACGGTAAGCGAACCCACGAAGCCAAACTCCTCGCCGATGATCGAGAACACGAAGTCGGTGCTCTGCTCGGGCACGTACGCGCCCTGCGTCTGCGTGCCTTCCATGAACCCCTTGCCCAGCAGCCCCCCCGACCCGATGGCGGCTTTCGACTGGACGAGGTGGAAGCCGACGTTGCTGCGGTACTCGGCGGCTTCGGGGTTGGTAAACGACTTGATGCGGGCGATCTGGTGGGGCTGCATCTGCGCCACGCCGAAGCCTGCCGTCAGGGCGACGCCCAGCGTGGCGGCGGCGGCAACGGCGGCCAGCCACTTTTCGCGCGTCACGAACAGGATGCCGAGGGTGAACAGGACGCCAAAGGCGTACGCCACGGGCGGGTACACGATGGCGAAGTAACCGGCCACGGCGGGCGCCAGCATGAGGGCCAGCACGTGGAGCGGCAACCCACTCCAGAACAGCATGATGGGAATCAGCCCCAGAAACACGAGCGCCGTGCCCGTGTCGTTCTGGAGCAGCACGAGGGCGGCGGGGATGAGCAGCAGCACGGTCGCGCCCAGCGCGTAGCGGAAGTTGCCCGAGTTGGGCCGCCGCAGCGCCAGCAGCTGGGCCACCGCCAGCACCGTGCCCACCTTGGCCAGCTCGGACACCTGGAACTGGACCGGCCCGAGTACCAGCCAGCTTTTGGCCCCGTTCACCTCCTTGCCGATGGCCAGCGTGAGCGCCAGCAGGCCCAGGCTGCCCACGTACGCCGGAAACGCGATGTTCTGGAAAAAGCGGACGGGCAGCAGCATCGCAAAGCCGATCATCACGAGGGAAAAGCCCCCGAACATGGCCTGCTTCTGGAAATTGCGCCGCGTCTCCTCGAACAGGTACTCGGCGCCCTCGCCGTGCGTGGTGCTGTAAATGGCGACGAGGCCGATGCACACGAGCCCGATCCACGCGAAGAGGATGCCGTAGTCAACGTTGCGATACCAGGCGCGCATAGTGAATAGTGGGTGGCGAGGTGGTGAGGTAGCGGGGTGGTTGGTGCAAGCACAGGGGTGGGTTCGTGTGCGGCAGTCGAATGATTTGTGGAGCAGGGTTCGCCGGTTCGGGATCAGAAGCGGTTGCGCGCGCCGCCAAAAAGCTACGCCGCCACATGCAGCGTTCACGCGGGCGAAAAACTTCTCCACGCCTCCTTTCTTCACCCACCACCTCACAACCTTACTACCTCACTCCTTTGCCTGCGGCGAAGGCAACGCCTGGCTCTGCACGCCGCGCACGCGCTGCGCGAGGGCCCGGCGCTGCGGCGAAATCGTGCCCGTGAGGTACTTTTCCGCCATCAGGCTGGCGATGGGGGCGGCGGCGGTCGCGCCGAAGCCCGCGTTCTCGACCTGCACGGCCACGGCAATCTGCGGGTTGTCGTAGGGGGCGAACATGATAAAGACCGAGTTGTCCTTGCGCCCCGGCCCGGCCTGCGCCGTGCCCGTCTTGCCGCCCGAAAGGATGCCCGGAATCTGGACGCTGCGGCCCGTGCCGGCCTCCATCACCAGCCGCATCCCGTTGCGCACGATGTCGAAGTACTGCTTTTCGATGGGCACGTGGAACGGCGCCGGCAGCGTGGGCTCGACGGTTTCGCCCGTCTCGGCGTGGCGCAGCTCGCGGATGAGGTGCGGCGGGTAGCGCGTGCCGCCATTGGCGACGATGGACGTGTACTGCGCCAGCTCGAAGGGCGTGGCCCCGATGTCGCCCTGCCCGATGCCCAGGTTCATCCACGCCAGGTTCCAGTGGCCGCCGAACTTGCGGTCGAAGTACGACGAGTCGGGGATGAGGCCCGGCGTCTGCTCGGCCACGTCGGTCGGCTTTTTCTGGCCAAAGCCGAAGTAGTGGGCGTAGCGCGCAAACGTCTCCACGTCCGAGCGGTACATCATCTCGAAAAAGAACGTGTTGCACGAGTGCTGGATGGCCTCGGTCACGTTGATGGTGCCGTGGTTGTGCATACAGCGGAAAAAGCGCCCGCGCCCGAGGGGGTGGCCGCCGCCGCACGTCACGAGCGACGTGGGCGTGATCGTCCCCTCTTGCAGCGACATGAGGGCCATGAACGGCTTCCACGTCGAGCCCGGCGGCTGCCGCGACTGCGTGGCGCGGTTGTACATGGGCTTTTCGGGGCTCTCGTTGAGGTAGCGCCACGTCTCGCGCGAAAACGAGCGCGTGAAGATGGACAGGTCGTAGTCCGGGTACGACACCATGGCGATGATTTCGCCGTTTTGCGGGTTGATGGCCACGGCGCCGCCGCGCTTGCCCACGAACAGGCTTTCGGCGAGGGCCTGCACGTCGCTGTCGAGGGCCAGCACCATGTCGTAGCCCGAGATGGGTTCGGAGTCGTTGGCGCCGTCCTGGAACGAGCCGATGTCGAGGCCGTGGGCGTTGACGAGGCGGAACTCGGTGCCCAGCTTGCCGCGCAGGTAGAGCTCGTAGTTGCGCTCGACGCCCGTGCGCCCCAGCAGGTCGCCGCGCCGGTAGCCGTCCTTGTAGCGCCGCTCCAGCTCCTTGCCGTTGATTTCGCTGATGTAACCCAGGGCGTGCGAGGCGCGGGCCGCCGTGTGGTAGCGCCGCGTCTGCGAGATTTCGTAGGTCACGCCGGGCAGCTCGAACAGGTTTTCCTGCACGCGCCCGAAGGCCTCGAAAGGCGTCTCGGGAAACGAGTTGGTGGGCGCGTCGGGGTTGCGGCGCACGGCCTCGCCCAGCTTGCGCCACACCGTCGTGTCGGGCACGGCCAGCAGGTCGGCCAGGAGTTGGACTTTCGACGAGTCGAAGTCGAAGCGGCCGCCGCCGGCGCGGCGCTTGAAGTAGCGCGGCGTGAGCTGGACGGTGTACGTCGGCTGGTTGTCCACCATCAGGCGGCCCTCGCTGTCGTAGATGGCGCCCCGCGCGGGGCGCACGAGAATCTCGCGGAAGGCGTTGTTGCGCGACTCGCGGGCATACGTGTCCACGTCCACGATCTGCATGTAGGCCAGCCGCGCGCCCAGGATGCCGAGCACGACGCAGATCACCGACACGAAAATGCGGACGCGCCCGCGGTATTCTTCAAGCATGGGGGTAAAACGATGGAGGTCAAGCTGTTGATATCCCTGCCTTTAACGCGGCGCGCGGGCTTGGTTCGCGCGCGGGCAAATTCGGCAGGTGGCGGGGGCGGCAACGGTTGAACGGGCGATATAAACGGCTCGCGGGCAGGCTCGGCGCATCCACCTACAGGAACGTTACCTGGCGCGTACGACCCCGTTACCGCTTCACGTTATTGAACCGCCACCCGTCTGCTATTCTACCTTTTGACGACGCTTCTCCGGCCCACCTGCCCGCCCCTATGCGCCTTTTCCCAGCCCTTTTCTGCTGCCTGCTCCTCGCCGCCGCCGCCCTGCCCGCGCAGGCGCAATACTTCGGGCGCAACAAGGTGCAGTACGAAAACTTCGACTTCCGGGTGTTCCAGACCGAGCACTTCGAAATCTACTACTACCCCGAGGCCGAGAAAGCCGTGCAGGACGCCGCACGCATGGCCGAGCGGTGGTACCAGCGCCACAGCCGCACCTTTCTCAACGCCTTCAACGGGCGCAAGGCCATCATCTTCTACGCCAACGACGCCGACTTCCAGCAGACCAACGTCATTTCGGGCTCGATTGGCGAGGGTACGGGCGGCGTCACCGAGGGCCTCAAGCAGCGCGTCATCATGCCGCTCACGGGCTCGTACGCCGAGACGGATCACGTGCTCGGCCACGAACTCGTCCACTCGTTCCAGTACGACATCGCCCTCGAAAAAGAGGACACGACGGGCTTCAACCTGGGCCTCTTACCCCTCTGGCTCGTCGAGGGCACGGCCGAGTACCTGTCCATCGGGCGGCAGGACGCCCACACGGCCATGTGGCTGCGCGACGCCGCGATCCGCGACGACCTGCCCACCACCGACGACCTGACGCGCAACACGCGCTACTTCCCCTACCGCTACGGCGAGGCGTACATGGCCTACATCGGCGGCAAGTACGGCGACGCCGCCCTGGCCAGCCTGTACCGCTACGCCGGGCGCGTGGGCATAGACTCGGCGTTCGTGTACGCCCTCGGCATCACCGCCGACTCGCTGTCGCAGGAGTGGATCGAGGCCGTCAAGGACACCTACCTGCCCTTTACCGAGACGCGCGTGGCCGCCGACAGCGCGGGGCGCCTGGTGCTGGCCAAAAGCATGGACGCCGGCAACCTCAACGTGGCGCCGGCCCTGTCGCCCGACGGGCGCTACGTGGCGTTTCTCTCCGAGCGCGACCTGTTCAACATCAACCTGTTCGTGGCGGACGCGCAGACGGGCCGCGTCGTCAAAAAGGTGCGCGAAACCACGTCCGACCCGCACTTCGACGCCATCCGCTTTATCGCCTCGTCGGGCACGTGGAGCCCCGACGGGCGCCGCCTCGCCTTTGTGACGTTTGTCGAGGGCGACAACGAGCTGTCCATCTTCAACGTCGAGACGCGCAGCATCGAGCAGCGCGTCACCGTCTCGGGCGTGGGCGCGATGGCGAATCCGGCGTGGAGCCCGGATGGCAAATCCATCGTGTTCTCCGGCCTCGACGGCGGCATCTCCGACCTGTACCTGCTCGACCTCGCCACGAACGAAGTCCAGCAACTTACCAACGACCGCTTTGCCGACCTCCAGCCCACCTGGAGCCCCGACGGCCAGACCATTGCCTTTGTGACGGACGGCGGGCCGGGCGGCACCAACTTCGAGACGCTCGACTACGCCGAGATGCGGCTCGGGCTTTACCACCTGGGCACGGGCGAGACGGAGACGCTCGTGCCGTTTCCCGACGCGCTCCACCACAACCCGCAGTTTTCGCAGGACGGCCGCAGCCTCTTTTTCATCTCCGACCAGGACGGCTTCAAGGACGTGTACCGCTACGGCCTGGCCGACGGCAGCCTGTTCCGGGTGACGAACCTCAAGACGGGCGTCAGTGGCATCACCGAGCTTTCGCCCGCGATGACCGTGGCGCGCGAGACGGGGCGGATGATGTTTTCCGTCTTTTCCGACAACGACTACCGCGTGTTCTCGCTCGAAGCCGGCGAAACCGTGGGCACGCCCATCGCGCCGCGCATGCAACCCGGCATCCCGACGGCGCTGGTGCTGCCGCCCGTGGGGTCGGTCAATACCGGCTTGGTGGCGGCCTACCTGCGCGACCCGGCCTCCGACCTGCCCGAAGGCCTGGAGTTCTCGTCGAAGCCGTACCGCCCGCGCCTCAAGCTCGACTACGTGGCGCCGCCCTCGATTGGCGTGGGCACGGGCGGCTACTACGGCGGGACGCAGTTCTCGGGCGGCGTGGCCTTCGCGTTTTCGGACATGCTGGGCAACCACAACCTGAACGTCGTGGCGCAGGCGAATGGCACCTTCAAGGACATCGGCGGGGCGGTGCAGTACCTGAACCTCAAAAACCGCTTCAACTGGGGCGTCTCCGTCCTCCACATCCCCTACCTCTACGGCGGCGGCGGCTACATGCGCGACCCCGCCACGGGCGCCATCACGGGCTTCGTGCAGCAGCGCAACCGCATTTTCCAGACGCAGATTTCGGGGCTGGGCGCCTACCCGCTGTCGGTCACGCGGCGCCTGGAGGCCACGGCAGGCTTTACGCGCTACGGCTTCGACTACGAGGCGGACGTATATACCTTCAACGGCAGCTATTACGACCGCGACCGGCGCAGCTTTCCCGCCCCCGACCCGCTCTACTTCGCGCAGGCCAACCTGGCGTACGTGGGCGATTATTCCAACTTTGCCTTTACCTCGCCCGTGCAGGGCGGGCGCTACCGCTACCAGGTGGGCATCGTGCAGGGCACGTACAACTACTTCCCCGTCATGGCCGACGCCCGGCGCTACTTTCTCGCCAAGCCGTTCACGTTTGCCTTCCGCGGGATGCACATCGGCAACTACGGCCTCAAGGGCGACAACCGCAATACGCGCATTGGCGAGGAGTACCTGTTCTCGTCGTTCTACCCGGGCTTCGTGCGCGGCTACGGCCAGCGCTCGCTCGACGTGCAGAAGGAGTGCCCGCCCACGGAAACGGGCGAGTGCCCCGTTTTCGACCGGCTCGTGGGCTCGCGCATCGTGACGGCGAGTGCCGAAATCCGCACGCCGCTTTTCGGGACGGAGCAGTACGGCCTCATCAACTTCCCGTACCTGCCCACCGAACTGTCGCTTTTCGCCGACGGCGGCATGGCGTGGACGGGCGACGAGGGGCCGACGCTGGCTTTCCGCACCGGCAGCGACGCCCGCACGACGACCGACCGCATCCCCGTTTTCAGCGTCGGCACGTCGGCGCGCTTCAACGTGCTGGGCTACCTCGTCTTCGAGGTCTTCTACGCCTACCCGTTCCAGCGGCCCGACAAGGGCGCGCACTTCGGCTTTGCCCTCGCGCCGGGATGGTAAAGGCTGGTCATTGGGGCATCGTTTCAGGCTGTCGCGCCTGCGACAGCCTTTGATTGATGACTGGACGCACTCGCAACCATCGAGTGGGAGTAGTACGGTGCTAAGCGCAGCGCCCGCCGCTCACAGAAACGTGAACAACGGGCGCTGTTTGAACATCGCTGCAAATCTGCCTTCTTGGAGCTACAGCAAAGTTAAACTACCGCTCGAAGTAAAACTGCCCTGCTCGCCGCCAGTCACTTCTATGCGGTAGAGATAGACACCGGCAGATAAGCCATCGCGCACGAAACGACGTACGTGATTCCCCTCAGTGACATAAGCATCTTCCATCAACGCTACCTGCCGCCCTAACAAGTCATAGACAGCCAAGTGTACATATGCTGCCTCGGGTAACGTGAACGTGATGTTGCTGCTGTAAACCACAGGATTAGGGTAGGGCAAAGCAAGAGTGTAATCGAGTTCGCTTTCTGCAATCTCTGGTTCAGCATAAATAAAATCATCGTTCGTAACATGCGCCGTAGCACTTGCAGTTTCTCCTCCACGGGACACATCCACCCTCATGTCGAAACTTGTCGTCAACATCGTCTGTGTACATGTGGATGAACTGCACCCTACGTAGAAAAATCCACCGCCTCCATCTTGACGATACCACGTGTAATATGTACTCCCGGAGCCACCGGTTACGGTGGCGGTAAAGGTAAAGCTCTCCTTGAATCCCAACGTAACGGGTCCACTGAGCGTGACGGACAGGGGATCAGGCGGCGGTGGTGGCGTACGGAACCCCGCGACGATGGCGCCTCGGCTGGCCCATGCATTGGCGGCATAATAGTAACTGACGGTGCCCATCGGCACGCCGCCGAGCGACACGTAGGGATTCGACCAATACTGAATGCGCCCTACAGGGTCTTCTTCATACTGAACTGCCATGATGGTGCGCCAGTAAGCGGGCGCGTACCGGTAGCCATGCGTGTTCCCGTAGGGAGAGGCTCCGGGGTCGTTGTCATGCCGTGCTCCCATGAGGTGGCCTATCTCGTGTGCAAACGTGTAGTTTGGAATGGCAGCATCCGTACGCACGGTAGCGAATGCATTTGTAGAAACCGCTCCAATACCACCAGCAACACCATATACAGGCTCGTTGTTGACCATACCGAGATTTGCAACCATAAGAACAACAATGTCTGCGACATACGTGTTCCGCAGCGAATGCACGTTGTCCATTTTGCCATCATTCGTCCCCACCAAGTCATTGATTGTGGTTGTGTGGTTTCCAGGCTCTGTGTAGCTGACCTGCACCATGCCTACGAGATTGATCTGTTCGGCAACTAAGCTGTTTCCGTTCGCCACGTTTGCAGAAGCCACAGCTCCCTGAATCAGCCCGTTGATGTTGCTCGTCGTGGCGGCAGCCGCAGCCGTGTAGACCACGAGCACATCAATCACAGATGAACTGCTTCTGCCTGTCATCGAAAAGATAGACGGGGCAGTTGACCGGCTGTTGCCGCTGTTTTCGAGCGGGGTCGAACCCAAAGAGGCTGCCTCCTCAATGCGCTTCTCAAAGTCAGCTGGCTCATCTGGCCCGAACGCTTCGGTGGCTATCTCGACGAGCGCGTGCAGTCCCGCGCCGAGTGGCTCGATGGAATAGGTTTTCCCCGAAGCGTGAATCGTGCCGTACACGCTGCCGTCTGTGACCGATAAAAACGCTGACGACCCGTCTTCCTCGTTGTGTGCAGCCCACATGAAGCCGTCGGCGCGGGCCTGAAACCGCGTGGCGCGGAGCACGACAGGCGCCTTGCCTACTGCGAGTATGACCGAAGCGGACGTGCGCTTCGGCATCTCATCAAGATTGTTGAAGCGAATGAGTTGCACTGCCCGGCTGGTTTCGCGGTTTACGAGTTGCTGTTCCGCCGAGCGCTGCGCAGAGGAAAGCGCGGGCGCGGTGGAAAGCACATCGAAGAGCGGCGACGCAGGCTGGGCGAGCGCTGCACCGCAGAAAAAGAACAGAACCGCGAGTGCGGTGGTGGAGTAGAGAGAAACTCGTCGCATGAACGTGTTCGGATGCACGCGAGCCGTCACGCTCGCGCTATGGATCGAAGACGTCTGCGATGAGAGCGCCTTCGTGGAAAGTGGACTTGACTGGCTGGCCGGCCGTTGAGACATAACTGCGGGGGCGCTCTCGTTTTCATGGTGTGCTGGTGGGAGAAAAGTAGGCGTTTAGCGCACATTGTAGCGAATCAGGAAAGATTGCGATATGAGTCGGTACTCATATGGGTAGATATCGTTGAAGTCGTATATACGCTCTATGATATTACCCACTCCGGGTGCGTTGTATCGATATACATCCCACCATACTGCCACATCGTCGGCGGGTTTATACCTGAATTTGTATACATTGCAGATATAGGCTATGTCAGACACAGCGACGAGTGTGTCGGTAGCCACTACCATCCACTCGACCTGATCGTTTGCATAAACGCCATGCTCGGGGTTATAGCCAAAACGCCAGGCGGTGTAGCGCTCTCCCTTACGTGCGGGATACTTGAAGTTCAGGCTGCGCAGGAAGGTGTCGCCTTCATCCGAGACTCCGCCATAGCGGTAGAAACCGCCGCGTTCATTGCCCACGAGCCGTCGGTAAGGAGGAAGCATTCCCCCAAGCCGTAAAGCTTCTTCGTAGACGTGGTAGCTGCGCCCGTCAATCTCAATGGCACGCTCACCGGTGATCTCGACCGAGAACGTGTCGGTCGGCCCGAGGTCGTCGGCTCGAGCGTACGTCCACGAGTTGCCCACAGCCAGCGGGATGAGGTCTTTGTCTGGCGCGGGAAGCTCCTCGACGGTGTCGCAGGCGATAAGCAGCAGCGTGCAAAGCGCCATAAGGCTGGCAACAGGAGAGCGGTACATATATCTGGGTACGTATGGTAAATCCTTGTGAGAGCAGGACATCCCTCTAAAAAAGTAACCGCCTTCTGCCTGAGAGGCAAGGACTAAATTTTTTCGTGTTCAACCGTAACTTGGTGATTTCCTGCGTAATTATAAGAGGTTAGGCCGTTCTCGCTGGGTACGTCTGAATGCCGCTTCGGAGCTTCGTAAGCATTCTATCCGCCCACGTCTCGAACCGCATCGTCAACGAGGTGCGCGGCATCAACCGCGCCGTGTATTAGCATCTCGTCCAAACACTAGCGGCCTGACAAGGGCGCACACTTCGGCTTCGCCCTCGCGCCGGGATGGTGACGAATGGTTAATTCGTTAATGGTGGAATTGTTAATGGTAAAGGGGTATGCAAACATCGTGGCGCAGCGTAAACACACCTCTTCCAGCAACCATTAACGAATTGACCATTTCCATCATTTCTCGCCGACCAGGGTGCAGCGCAGCATCGTGACGGCCTGCCCGCGCAGCAGCACGCGGCGGCCCGAGGGTTCGACTTCGACGAGGCCCGCGCGCGCGCTTACCTGCCGCCCGCGCAGCACCTTTTTGCCCCCCAGCCGCCGCTTCCAGAACGGCCCCAGCGCGCAGTGCGCCGAGCCCGTCACGGGGTCTTCGGGGACGCCCGCGCGCGGCGCGAAAAAGCGCGACACGAAGTCCACGCCGTCGCCCGCAGCGGCGGGGGCCGTCACGATGACGCCGCGCGCGTCGAAACGGGCGAGGGCCGCCAGGTCGGGCGCGAGGTGTTGCACGGCGTCGGCATCGGCCAGCAGCACCAGCAGATCCATCCGGTTGCGGCCCACGTAGAGGGGTTCGGCGCCCAGCGCGTCGGCCAGGCCGCGTGGCGTCGAGATTTTGCGGACGTTCTCGGCGGGGAAGTCCATCTCGATCCACCCATTTTCCAGGCGGCGGCACCCGAGCGGGCCGCTTCTGGTGCCAAAGGCGATGGCGTCGGTGGGGCTGGCGAGGCCCTGCTCCCACAAGACGTGCGCGCCCGCCAGCGTGGCGTGGCCGCACAGGTCCACCTCGACGGTGGGCGTAAACCAGCGCAGGTCGAAGCCGGCTTCGCCGGGCACGAGAAACGCCGTTTCCGACAGGTTCATCTCCATCGCCACGCGTTGCATCCACGCGTCGGGGCGGGGCGTCGTGAGCAGGCACACGCCCGCCGGGTTGCCCCGGAACGGCGTGTCGGTAAAGCTGTCAACCTGGAAAATGGTCACGGACATGCGGCAAGGCGGGGCGCGGCAGGCGGAAGGGTTTGGTGTGGAGGCGTGGTTTTTCGGATTTTGCGGCCTTGCCACGGCCCGCAATGTACGCCTTCTTCCGCCCCCTGCTGTTCCGCCTCGCCCCCGAGCGCGCCCACACCGCCACGATGCGGGCGGCGGGCGTGGGGCAGCGCGTGGCGCGGGGCGCGCTCGAAAAGCAGTTCGGCTGGGAAAGTGAACGGCTCGCCACGCGGCTGTGGGGCCTCGACTTCCCCAACCCCGTCGGGCTGGCGGCGGGCTTCGACAAAAACGGGCGCCACGTGCCCTTCTGGGAAACCCTCGGCTTCGGCTTTGTCGAAATCGGGTCGGTGACGGCGCAGCCCTCGCGGGGCAACCCGCGCCCGCGCCTGTTCCGCCTGCCCGACGACGAGGCGCTCGTCAACCGGATGGGCCTCAACAACGAGGGTGCCGTGCGCGTGGCGCGGCGGCTGCGGCTGCTCCGGCACGCCCGGCCCCTGGGCGTCAACATCGCCAAAACGCACAGCGCCGACGTGATGGGCGAAAAGGCGCTGGAAGATTTCCGGGCGTCGTTTGCGCGCCTGGCGCCCCTCGCGGACTACGTCGCCCTCAACATCTCGTGCCCCAATACGGCCGAGGGCAAAACCTTCGAGGAGCCCGAAGCCCTCGAAGCCCTCCTCCAGACCATTGCCGCCGAGCGCGGCAAGCTGACGGCGCCGCCGCCCGTTTTGCTCAAGCTCGCCCCGCCGCTTTCGACGCGCTTCGTGCTCGACAGCCTGGTGGACGAGACCGTTGCCCTGGCCCGGCAGTACGGCGTTGACGGATTCATCGCCGCCAACACGGCCCCCGACCGCGACGGGCTGGCAACGGACGCGGCGCGGATTGCCGAGGTCGGGCGGGGCGGGCTCAGCGGCGCCCCCCTCGAAGCGCGCAGCACCCGCCTCGTCGAATACCTGTACGGGCGCACCGATGGGCGCGTGCCCATCGTGGGGCTGGGCGGCGTCAGGTCGGCGGAGACGGCGTACCGCAAAATCCGCGCGGGCGCCTCGCTCGTCCAGCTTTACACCGGGCTGGTGTACGGCGGCCCCGGCCTCGTGCGCAGCATCAAAACGGGCCTCGTGGCCCTGCTCGACCGCGACGGCCTCGACACCATCGCCGACGCCGTCGGGCAGGGCTGACGCTGCCGCCGGAACCGCGCCGCGCCCCGTCCCTTTTCACCCGTCCCCCGACCTCCGACGCCCATGCCCGCCATCGTCCCCTTCGAGACCATCCCCCAGCTTGTCGAGGGGCTTACCACGTATTACGCCGGGCAGCAGCGCGTCATCATGCGCTACAAGGACAAGCGCCAGAAGGAATGGGTGGGGATGACGTGGCAGGACGTGCTGGCGGGCGTCGAGGCGGCGATGGGTTTTCTGCACAGCCAGGGCGTGCGCCCCGGCGACCGCGTGGCGATTCTGTCGGAAAACCGTCCCGAGTGGGCCATTACCGACCTGGCGACGCAGCTTTTGGGCGCCGTGAACGTGGCGCTCTACACCACGCTGCCCGCCTCGCAGGTAGGCTACATCGTCAAAGATTCGCGTGCCCGCCTGTTCGTCGTCTCCACCTCGATGCAGCTGCGCAAGGCCGAAGCCATTTTCGACGAGTGCCCCGACTTGGAAGGCATCGTGGCCATGTGCGAGCTGCGCAAAGAGCACCCGCCGTACGTGCAGTGCTGGGACGAGGCCCTCGCCGCAGGCCGCGCCTACTACGACGCCCACCGCGACGAACTGCGCGCCCTCGGGCGGGCCGTCGCGCCCGACAGCCTCAGCGCCCTCATCTACACGAGCGGCACCACGGGCAACCCCAAGGGCGTCATGCTCACGCACCGCAACTTCGCCTCGAACGCCCGGGCCGCCCTCGACGTGATCAACTTCGGGCCGGACGACCACCACCTGTCGTTTCTGCCGCTCTGCCACTCGTTCGAGCGCACGGCGGGCTACACCGTCGTGCTCGCCTGCGGCGCCCTCATCTCGTACGCCGAAAGCGTGGACGCCGTCTCGAAAAACCTGACCGAGGTGCACCCGACGGTCATGATCTCCGTCCCCCGCCTGTTCGAGCGCGTTTATGCGACGATTGCCAAAAGCGTCGAGGAGGGGCCGCCGCTCAAGAAAAAGATTTTCGACTGGAGCGTGAAGGTGGGCGGCGAGGTGGCCCGGCGGCGCAGCCGGGGCCAGGCACCCGGCCTGCTGCTGGCCGCCGAGCACAAGCTGGCGCACCGCCTCGTCTTTGCCCGGCTGCACGAAAAGCTGGGCGGGCGCCTGCGCTTTGCCGTCTCGGGCGGGGCGGCGCTGCCCCGCGCCATCGGCGAGTTTTTCCAGGCCGCCGGCATCACCATCATTGAAGGCTACGGACTCACGGAAACCGCGCCCGTGCTGACGGCCAACCCGCTGGCCGCGCCGCGCTTTGGCACCGTCGGCAACGTGCTGCCCGGCGTCACCGTCGGCATCCTGCGCGACGGCAAAATCGTGGCCCAGGTGGAGGGCAGCATCGTCGCGCCGCGCCCGCTCGACAGCGAGGAAGGCGAAATCGTGGCGCGCGGCCCCAACATCATGAAAGGCTACTGGAACGACGAGGCCGCCACGCGCGAGGCCATTGACGAAGACGGCTGGTACCACACGGGCGACGTGGGCCGCTTCGTGGACGGCTACCTCCAGATTACCGACCGCATCAAACACATGATCGTGTCGAAGGGCGGCAAAAACATCTACCCCGGCCCCATCGAGGACGGCTTCAAAACCGAGGCTGTCATTGACCAGCTGGTCGTCGTGGGCGAGGGGC
>CBDUCD010000008.1:0-24383 GCA_965365535.1 uncultured Rhodothermales bacterium
ATAGTGCGCAGCATTAGCAGCTACCACCGGTAGGGTGACAATAGGGATACACGTTGTTCCTTTCGCAGCCCGTATATCCGTAAGGCTGGCCACCAGCACACGCCTCCGCTGATCCGCAATGAAAACAATTTGGCGCTTGGGCAGAGGGTGTAGGGGTAGCCGCTGTGAAAGCGAGGCAAGAGGCGCAGAAGAACAGCAGCACCACATGTGGGAAAGAAGGGAGTGCCCGCACGATAACAGGTCTATCGTTTCTGGGCCTCGCGTTTTTCCCTCGACAGCCCCTGCTAAGTTGCGTTGGTGCGAGTGTGTTGAAAACCCGTGAATAGAGCAGCAAGCGCAAGGCAAAGGTTGCGTGCTAAGGACAGAGGCTTGGCTTCTTGCTGCAGGGCGAACGTACCAAAACACCCACATGAATCCTGCACATCAACTAGCAGCGCATAGGCAATGATACTAGCAAACACGACGAACAGGACTCCCGTCAGCATAAGAGGCCATGCTTGGTGGCGCAGCAACAACAAAGCCGACCCCAACAGCGCCTCGCTACAGACAGTGAGTATGAAGATCACTTTTGCACCCTCAATGCTGAAGTCTAAGAGCGAAGACACAAAACTCAGAAACAGGCTCGGATCTGCCACCTTTCCAATCACCGCTGCCAACAGGACGAATGCTAGGACGATGCGGACAAGACTCGCCAATCTGGAAGGCAAGGAGATGGTACCTTCATGTTCCACATTGTGGATGTTAGGTAAAGTTTTTATCGACATCTCATTTAAATGAGAATACCGTGATAGAAGTGTCACGCCAGCAGTAGAGTCGATCTCTGTAAATTTTTGCATTTGAAATGCGGAAAGGTAGACGAATGGATTCTTGATAAATGCCATCACTTAGCCGGTATCGATCTATGACGGAATAAGTTTTGGTGTCATCATCGCTGTTGCGAAAACGAGTCAGCAGGAACAGCTCATCACCTCTTGTGCTGGCATCTAACGTTACGATGTCAGGGTCTGGCGCGTAGAATGCCGTGCCATTCCCCACCTTGCGAGATTCCAGGCCCGGAAATTCCTGACGGTCTATGGTCTGAACGACGCGCTGGAGCGTACCCTTGGCATCGAAAAAGTAGAGATAACTTGCGAAATCTGGGACGTACAGGAACCCTTGCTGCAAAGGCAGCAGGTTGCCGCTTAGCGACAGACTCTGCTGCACTTGGTCGGTGATGACCTCGCCGAATTCCGCCACCATGTGCCCGCTCGTATCCACTTGCTCGAAAAGTTGCGCACTGCCCAGCAACAGCAGCACCAAGCCGTCCCCAAGCCCGGCCACGCGCAGCGGAAACGCCCCGACGTAAAAACGGGAAATGAACCTTCCGTCGATGTTGAACCGGGAGACGGCCTGGGTGCGGGTGTCTGATACCCATATCTGGTCGTCATGAACGAAAAAATCGGCGATGGCACTGATTTCTCCCGGCCCCTGCCCGCGTCCGTTGCCGATGAGGTTGATCAGTCGTCCGTCGTGGCTGAAACGTCGAATCTTCCGATCCCCGGCGTCGGCAACATACACGCCGGAGTCATAAACCCGGAGCAGAATGGGGTTCTGTAATTGCTCTGAGAAAGAGTCGCCCGGCATCAGGGGCGAGAAGTCGTAGGCCACCCACTTGCGGTCGTAGTTGGCTTGTGTGGTGTACGGTTGGTCGGGGTCGAGCGCAGGAGGACGTTCCGAGATTGCGTATGCCCCGGCCACAGCTACCACGAGTACCACGAGCGCGATACCCAGAATTGCAAGGGTGGTGTGGTTCGCTTTCATCGTGAGAGTTGGTGGAGGATGGTTGAAAGCCATGCTCCACCATGTGACGTATTGAGTTAGGTAACTATGCCTGCTTCCGGTTTGGTTAATCAAGCACGATTTCTGTCCTTCATGCATAGAATGACAGTTCCATCATCGCAAATGTAATAGGTACAAGGGGTGGTAGAAGAGTCCTCGCAACCAGCGAGAGGGCAATCTTCCTTACCGCAGTCAGGTTTCGCCTGAATAAGCTGGGGCGTAAAGCTGAGACCTGTAGCGGCGAGAAGGGTATAAATCAGGAGCGATGATGATTTTCTCATGGCTGGAAGGGTTTTGATTAAGAAGATGAACTTACCTTAAGTTGCAACTAATAGAATTGATTATGCCTCACCTTTTTCCTCACATTTTTCCCTTGTTGCAGTTCTGTAAGCACTCGGGGAAAGTCCCTCCCGTCGTCGGAAGGCCATCGCAAGCGCGTGGCTGGTCGTAAACCCCACGCTGAACGCCACGGTGGCCACGTCCAACGATTCATGCCGTAGCAGCTTTTTGGCCATCTCCATCCGGTGGTACTCCACGTACTGTTTGGGGGCCAACCCTACGCGGCGCTTGAAGCGTGCCGAGATGTTCTTGCTTACTCGGCACTCCTGCATGGCCTGTTCTACGCTCAGGGTTTCCTCGAAAAGCCGCTCGTTGAGATAGCAGAGCAAGGTTTGCACTGGCCAGGTCCACGCCGGGTCGGGAGCAGCGAGCAGCACCTTATAGGAGCGCTGCTCGCCTTCAATGAGGGCTGCCGGAGCGCGCCCGTTCGTCCCGGTCTGTGAGAGCAACATGGCACAGCACGAATAGTCACAAATGGCTGGCGCGGGGGCTTCATCATAGCGCCGGTTTGCCAGAGGCGCAAGCGTGGGCAAAGGCCGCTCTATGGGCTACACGACCTTTTTACGTCCGGGCACGAGGAGCATGTAGAGGACGGGCACCACGAAAAGCGTCAGCAGCGTCGCAGCGGTCAGCCCGCCCGCGATGGCGACGGCGAGGGGCGCCTGCAACGCGGCCCCCTTGCCCAGTCCGAGCGCGAGCGGCAGCAGCCCCAGCACCGTCGTGGCGGTCGTCATCAGGATGGGGCGGACGCGCTCGTGGCCAGCAGATATAACGGATTCTCGCAGTGAAAGTCCATCCGCCCGTCGTCTGTTAATGAAATCTACCTTCACGATGGCGTCGTTGACGACGATGCCCACGAGGACGACGCAGCCCGTCAGGCTCATCAGGTTCAGGCTGTGGCCCGTGAGGGCAAGGGTGAGGGCCACGCCCGCAGCGGCGAGCGGAACGGTGGCGAGGATCACGAGGGGCTGCACGAGGCTCTCGAACTGCGCCGCGAGGATCAGGTACACCAGCAGCACGCTCAGCAGCAGGCTCCACCCGATGGCTGCGAGGCCCGAGCGGAACGCCTCGTTCGCGCCGCCGACCTCGCCGCGCACTCCCGCCGATCCGGCCTCGGCAAGCACGGCCTCGATGGCTGCGACGGCCCCGGCCAGGTCGCTGCCCGCCGCCACATTGGCGACAAGGCGAACGACGGGCGTCTGCCCGCTGCGCAGCAGGGTGGCCGGCAGCGTCACGGCCTCGGCTTCGACAAAGGTGCCCAGCGGCAGCAGCGCCCCGTGCGCGGGTACGCGCGTGGCGAGCAGCATTTCGATGGTGGAGGACCTGGGGGTGCGCAGGACGATGGGGATTTCCTCGCCCACGGTGCGCAGCGCCGTCGCCGTGAGGCCGCGCGCCGCCGCTTCGAGGACGGACGAAATTGTCGTGGCCTCCACGCCGAAACGGGCGAGGGCGTCACGGCGGAAGGTGAGGCGGTAAGCCGGCACTTCGGCAGCGTCGCGGCGGCGCACGCCGGCCAGTTCGGGGCAGGCCCGCAGCTTTTCGAGTAGCCCGCCCACCGCCGCCTCAGCGTCGGCGCGGCGCGTCCCGGCGAGGTCTATGAACAGGTCGGCCGCTTCGGGCGCGAGCAGGTTTTCGAGTTGCGTCCGCACCGGCGTCACCTCCACCTGCACATCGGCAGGCAGGGGCAGGGTGCGGATGCGGGCGAGGGCGGTGCCCACGTCGAGGCTGTCGGAGAGCACGAGGGTCAAGTCTGCCTCGTAGGGCAGGCGCGGATTGGTCTCCAGGCGGGCGTCGTCGCGGGCGCCCAGGTCGGCCAGGATGTGCCGGGCCAGATGGGCGTGGGCGATGCCGTTTTCGATTTCGGCGGCGCGCAGGCTCACGCGCGCCAGGTCTGCATCGGGGGAGAGCGTGAGGTGGACGCCCAGTTGCCCCTGGTCTGTCGGGGGCACGACCTCGCGGGGCAACCGCAGGGCCACGAGGGCCGTTGCCACCAGCAGCACGAAGCTGCCTGCAAGCACGGCGGCGCGGTGGTCGAGGCACCACCCGAGGGCGCGTTCGTACGGCGCCAGCAGCGGGCTGCGCCGCCGCCCTGCACCGTCCTTTTCGCGGACGCGCTCCCGGGCAGCCACGAGGGGCACCGCCGTGAGGGCCACCACCAGCGACGCCAGCAGCGAGCAGACGACGGCGAGCGACTGATCCCGGAAAAGCCGCCCGGCCAGCCCTTCCACAAACGTGAGGGGCAGAAAAACGGCCAGCGTCGTAAGCGTGCTCGACGTGATGGCGCCGGCCACTTCGAGGGTGCCGGCACGGGCGGCCTCGCCGGGGAGGACGCCTTTTTCGCGTAGCCGCGCGATGTTTTCCACCACCACGATGGCGTTGTCCACGAGCATCCCCATGCCGAGGGCGAGGCCGCTGAGGGAAATCAGGTTGAAGGTGACGCCCAGAAGCTCGAACAGCACGAGCGTAAGGCCGAGCGAAAGCGGCACCGACACGGCGACGGCCGCGAGGGCGCGGGGGCGGCGCAGAAAGACGAACAGCACCCCCACGGCCAGCAGGCCCCCCAGCAGCACGGCCCGCACCACGCCGCCGATGGCCTGCTCGACAAACTGACTCTCGTCCACGACCACTTCCAGGGCCACGCCCGGCACGTCGGCCTCCAGTTGCCGCAGCACCTGCCGCACCTGCGCCGCCGCCCGGACGGTGTTGGCATCGGGGCGGCGCTCGACCAGCAGCAGCAGCGTCTCGGCGCCGTCCAGCCGGACGAGGCCGCTGCGCTCGGCCACCGCGTCGCGCACGTCGGCTACGTCGCGCAGCCGCACCGGGGGCGCGTTGCCGGACGAGACGACCGTGGCGCCGATCTCATCCAGGCTCTGGAACTCCCCGCTCACCTCCACGGCGTAGCGGAACGGCCCCCGCCGGACGACCCCGCCGGGCAGGGCCACGTTGGCCTGCCGGAGCGCCTGTTCCACCCCTTCCACGTCCAGCCCGTGGGCGGCAAAGCGGGCCGGGTCCACGGCCACCTCCACGCGGCGTTCGTAGCCACCGCCCAGTCGCACGCGCGCCACGTCATCCAACTGCTCGATGCGGCGGGCCACCACCTCGCGCCCCACTTCTTTGAGGCCCACCAGGTCCTGCCGCGTCGCCCGCACGGCGCCACCTGCCGGGGTGGCCTCGCGCAGCGCCACCACCAGAATTGGCCGGTCGCTCGGGTCGAGGCGCAGCACGAGGGGGCGGAGGGCGGCGTCGGGCAGCACATCGCCGAGGCGGTCGAGTTGCTCGCGCACGTCGAGCAGCGCCACGTCGAGGTCAGCGTTCCAGCCAAACTCCATCCGCACCAGGCTGCCGCCCAGCCGGCTCTCGGACGTGACGCGCAGCACGCCCTGCGTACCGGCCACCGCCGCCTCGACAGGCTCGGTAACGGCCCGCTCCACCCGCTCGGGCGGCACGTCCGGGTAGGCCGTCCACACCGACAGGGCGGGGTAGCGCAGGTCGGGCAGGAGGGCCACGGGCAGCCGCACAAAGGCTACCGCTGCCAGCACGGCGGCGAGGGCGTAGCAGGCGGCGACGGTGACGGGGCGGCGCAGGCAGAGCGAGATGAGGGCGCGCATCGTTACCTCGCAGGCGTGCCGCTCACGGCGTTTCCACCAGATGCACCACCACGGGCGCATCGTGCGCGAGGGTGACGTGCCCGCCGACGGCCACCGTATCGCCGGGGGCGATGCCATCCGTGATCTCGACCTCATCGCCCGAGCGCGCCCCGACGGTCACATACGTCCAACGGGCACGCCCGCCGCCCAGCACAAAGACGAGGTCGCGCCCCTGCCGCACCAGCACCGCTGCCGCAGGCACCGTCAGCCGCTGCTCCAGATGGCCCGTTTCGAGCGCCACGTAGGCAAACATCCCCGACACGAGGCGCCCCGCCGGGTTGGAGATGACGACGGTGACGCGCCCCGTGCCCGTCTCCGGGTCGATGCTCGGGTTGATGGTGTGGACGGTGCCGCCGAGAGCGAGGTTGTCGAGGGCGGGGACGCGCACCTGCGCCGTCACGCCGGGCCGCAGCCGGGCGAGGTCGGCTTCGAGGACGTTCACGTCCACCTTCATCCTACCGTCATCGAGAAGGGAAAGCAGGGGCTGGCCGGTACTCACCTGCTGCCCCACTTCCACCTGCACGTCGGCGATGCGCCCGGCAAAAGGGGCCACCGCCCGGGTGCGGCTGAGGGCGAGGCGTGCCCGTTCTACCTGCTGCTCGGCCTGCGCGAGGCCCGTCGTGGCCGCCTGCACGCTGCCCCGGTCGCGTCCCGCCAGCACGGCAGCGGCCTCGACGCGTCGCCGGGCGTCGCGCACCTCCATCTCCGTCAGCCGGCCCTGCGCAAATGCTTCCTCGGCTTCGCGCAGCGCCGTCCGGGCCGCTTGGACGCGGCTGGAATCCGGGGCCGCGCTGCGGTCGCTGCCTACATACAGCGCGTACGCGACACGCTTTTCGAGCAGGTCAGCCTCGGCTTCTTCGAGGGCGATGCGGGC
Source organism: uncultured Rhodothermales bacterium (assembly GCA_965365535.1). GTDB lineage: Bacteria > Bacteroidota > Rhodothermia > Rhodothermales > BA12 > CBDUCD01. The sequence continues at coordinate 6,679 of CBDUCD010000008.1, forward strand.
GTCGCGGCTGTCGAGTTGGAGCAGCAGGGCGCCGGCGGCCACGGCCCGGCCCTCCTCGACGTTGCGCGCCACGACGGTGCCACCGGCCTCGGCGCCGACCGTTGCCGCACGCCAGGGGGCGAGGTGGCCCGTCGCCTCGGCGCGGAGCACGAAGCGCGTGGGCGCCACCACGACGGCCTCCACCTCTGCCGCCATCGCGGCGCCTTCCGCCCCCGGCACCCGCACCGCGCCCGGCGGCCCACCCGCCAGCGCCGGCCAGAAGGCGTAGAGGCACAGCCCGCCCACGGCCAGCAGCAGCACCACGCCCGCCACGTGCCAGGCGCGCCACCGGCGCACGCTGCCTCCGCTGCCGAAGGCGGCGTCTGCGCGGAGCGAGGAAAGAGGAGCCTCGGACATGGCGGAAGGGGACGGGAGACGCGCGCCGAAAAAATCGCACTGCCCTAAATAATCGCACACCCACGCGGCCAAAAGCAACACGCCACTTTCGAGACACCCTTCCGGCCCCCTCGTTGTCCGACCCGCTACCACAAAAAAAGCCGCCGGCCTCGCGCAGAGACCAGCGGCTTGTTGGGTGCGGAGGGCACGCCAGAAAAACTCAGCCTTCCGACTTCTTGATCGAGTCGCCCTGTTCGGGCGGTTTGTAGCCGCGCCGCGATTCGAGCACGGTGTCCACCAGGCCGTACTCCTTCGCGTCGTAGGCGCCCAGCCAGTAGTCGCGGTCGGCGTCCTTTTCGAGCGTTTTCACGTCCTTGCCCGTGTGGTAGGCGAGGATGTGGTAGAGGCGCTCCTTGATCCACAGGATTTCGCGCGCCTGGATTTCGATGTCGCTGGCCATGCCCTGCGAGCCGCCCGAGGGCTGGTGCAGCATCACGCGGGCGTTGGGCAGCGCGGCGCGCTTGCCCTCGGCACCGGCAGCCAGCAGGACGGAGCCCATCGAGGCGGCCAGGCCCACGCAGATCGTCGCCACCTCGGGCTTGATGAACTGCATGGTGTCGTAAATGCCCAGCCCGCTGTACACCACGCCGCCCGGCGAGTTGACGTACATGTTGATGGGCTTGTCGGGGTCCTCGCTGGCCAGCCACAGCAGCTGCGCAATGGTCAGGTTGGCGATGGTGTCGTTGATGGGGGTGCCCACGAGCACGATGCGCTCCTTTAAAAGGCGCGAGAAGATGTCGTAGGCCCGCTCGCCGCGCGCCGTCTGCTCGACGACCATCGGCACCAGCCCGCTGATGGGCTGGCTGCCCAGCCCGCCCTTCGCGATGTCGTCCGGGAGGCGGGTGAGTCCTTTGCTGAAATGGATGAAATCGTCGAGCATGGGGCGCGCAGGGGTTGTTGGGGCGGGCGGCTGAACCGGGCCTCAGAGGGCCGGTTCCTCTGCCGGGGGCGCCGCGTCGGCGTCGGCGCGGGGCGCTTCGGCCTCGGCGTCGGGCGTGGTCTGGGGCGTGTCGGCGTCGGCGTCGGGGGCGGCTTCCTCGGCCAGGCGCCGCGCTTCCATCTCGGCCTGCACCTCGTCCATCGTCCTGTCCTGGTACGAAAAGCGGCCTTCGAGGGCGCGGAAAAGCTTTTCGCTGAGCAGGCGCTGTTCGAGGTTTTCCATCATGCCCTTCATGCCCTCGTAGTAGCGGCGGAAAAGCTGCGGGTCGAGGTCGGCGCCCGCCGCGTCGGCGAAAAAGGCGTCGTAGTCGGCGTCGGTGACTTCAATCCCTTCCTGCTCCAGGAGGTGGTCGCGGATGAGCATCCAGCGGGCCTGCTTTTCGGCCTCGGGCGTCATGGCGCGGCGGAAGCCTTGCCAGTCGAAGCCGTCGGGGATGGGCTGGCCGCCTTCGGCGTAGCGATCCTTCAAACGCTCGACAAACGAGTCGAGGTAGAGGTCGAGGGCGCTCTGGGCCACGGGCAGCGGGTGCGCCTCGACCAGCCGGTCGGTAATCTGGGACTCGACGTAGTCGCGCCCGCGCGACTGCCACGCCTTTTCCAGGTCGGCGCGGATGTCGGCGCGCAGGGCGTCGAGGGTTTCGTGCTGGCCGTTCGAGACCCCTTTGGCCCACTCGTCCGTGGCCTCGGGCACGCTCTGGCGGCGCACGCTTTTGACGGTCACCTGGTAGGCGTGGGTGTGCACGTGGTCGCCCTCGCCGTGGGGCAGCTGCACGCGGAAGGTGTCGCCTTCCTTTTTGCCTTCCAGGGCCGCTTCGAGTTCGTCTTTGAGATTTTCGTCGTCCATGCGCACCTCCACGTCCGCCTCTTTCTTGCCGATGAGGGGCGTGCCCGAGGCTTCGTCGAGCTGCTGGAGGTCAATGGTGGCGGCCATGCCGGCGCCCAGGGGTTCGTCGGGGGCGGGCTCGGTCGCGGCGGCGCGCTGGCGCAGCGCTTCGAGCTCCTCCTCGACCTCGTCGTCGGTCACGTCGTGGACGAGCCGGTTGAGGGTGATGCCTTTCAGGTCCTGGAGTTCGACGGGCGGGCGGATGCCGAAGCGGACGGTCGCGCGCAGGTCGGTGTCGCCGTCGTATTCGAGCCGCGTCAGGGCGGGGCGCCCGATGACGGGGTACTCGGGGTTATCGAGGACCTCTTCTTCAAAGGCCAGCTGCACCTCTTTCTCGGCAATCTCGGCGGCGATTTCGCGTCCGTAGAGTTTGCGCACCATCTGGGCGGGCACCTTGCCGGCGCGGAAGCCGCGCACCTGCACGCGGCCCCGGTAGGTTTTGAGGGCGGCGTCGAGCTTGGGACGCAGCGCGTCGGCGCTCTCGGTGAGTTCGATTTCGTAGTCGGCAGGGCCTACCTGCTTGATGTCGGCGTGCATAGGTGGCTCGGGGTGCGGCTAAATAAAAACGCGCGCCGGGGGTGCCAGCCGCGTTCAGGGGTTGAATAGCCGTTTTTAGAGCCGCCGATGGGCCTTCGGGTTCCACCGCCCGCCGCGCGTGTCGGCAAAAAAGCGGCGAAGCTGCCGCGTCAGGCCGCCGGCTTCGATGCCTTGCTGCGCGCGGGCGTGCGGGGGGCGCGGCGCGGGCCGGCCATGAGTTCGCCCAGCTTGGCCTTCCACAGGCCCGCGCCTTTGAGGCGGCCCGAGAGCACGCGGCCATCGCGCAGCACGAGGCTGAAGTTGTCGGCGCCCGTGTCCGTGGTGCGCCAGCGCACGTCCTGGAGGTCGGCAAGCGGAATCGTCTCCTGCACGCGTCCCATCGCGCGCCGCTCGATGCGGTCGGCGTAGAGCACCAGGCGGCCAAAAAGGACGCGGGCGCCCTCGGGGCGGAACGGGTGGGAAAGAAGCGGGCGATTTTCGGGTACAGCAGGCATCGGAAAGCAGCCGCCGCGGGGCGGGAAAGCGCAGAGGGAAAAGGCCGGCACAAAAACGTGCAGGCGCAAGCCAATTACATGAAGCGCCGTGCAAATACCCGGCCCATCTGGCGAAGAATCTGTTATGCCCGCGTGGCGCCTCAGAAATCGAGTCCGACGGAAAGGTAGAGGTGGCGTTTGCCAAAGGCCCGCCCGTCGAAGGGCCAGGCGAAGTCGAGGCGGAGGGGAAAGCCCAGCACGATGGAGCGCAGCCCCAGCCCGGCGCCCACGCGCAGGTCGTCGAGGTGCCAGTCGCCCTTCGCGTCGCGCGCCGTCAGGTTGAAGCGGCGGTCGGTGCTGCGCCCGCCCCACACGGCGCCCACGTCGGCAAAGGCCGTCCCCTGCACGTTGTAGAGGGGCAGCAGGGGCAGGGGGCCGGGCAGGATGGCCGCCACGAGCGGAAAGCGCCACTCGGCGTTGACGAGGCCGAAGTACGACCCGTTCTCGGCGTTCAGGTTGTAGCCGCGCAGGGGCAGGATGGGCGTGGCAAAGGCGAAGTCCGTCAGGTCGGTAATGGGAAAGCGGTTGTCGGGGTCGAAGCGCGGCGTCAGCCAGTTCTGGACGCCGGCGGTGTAGAAAAGCTGCGGCGACGGCCCGACGGAGGCGGCGCCCGAGGCCCGGAAGACAAACGTGTACTGCCCGTCGAAAAGCGACCGGTACAGGCGCCCGTCGAACAGGGCGGTGAAAAAGCGCGCCGGGCTGCCCGCAAGCGCGGTGGGGCTGCCCGACAGGCTGAAGGCGACGCGCGACCCATCGGTGGGGTAGAGGTAGCCCGGCGTCGTCACGTCGCGCGTAAACGTTATGGAGGGGTAAAGGAGGGTTCGGCCCGTGGGCGTCTGCGTGGGGTCGAAAACGTTGGCCTGCGACACGCCGACCACCGACACCTCGGCATCCACGCGCCTGAACTTGTCGAAGGGGTACGAGAGGGCGAGGCCGCCGCCGTACTGCCGGTAGCGGTAGATGCGCTCGTCGGCCACGTCGTCGGGCAAGAGGCGCGAAACGTGGAAGCCCTGCACGCGCCACGCCAGCCGCGCCGCGCGGTAGGTGTAGGAAAGCACGTAGTCCGAGTTGCGCAGGTCCACGAGCAGGTTGGTGGACAGGAAAAAGCGGTGGTTGCCCAGCACGTCGCTGAACAGGAGCTGCGTCACGCCCTGCACGCCGTAAAGCGCGTCGTAGGCCGCCGTGCCGTACACCAGGTCGGGCGAAAAGGCCAGCCGGTAGCGCGACGACCGGTAGCGGCCATCGGGGCCGACGAGTTCGCGCAGCGGGTGGGGGGCGGCGCGGTCGCCCCCGTCGCCGGTGGCAGAAGCCGCCCTGTCGCCCTCGTCGGACTCGTCGCCAAACACGTACTGCCGGAAATCCACGCGCACGCCGCCGTAGTCGGTCGAGTCGGGGGGCGGGGCGAAAAGGGTGTCGGGGGATGGAGCGGGCGCGGCGGCGAGGGGGTCGGCGCGCGGCGCGAAAGGGGCGCGGTAGGGCACGCCGTCCGTGGCGTCGCGCAGAAAGGGGTTGCGCCCGGCCAGCCCGGCGGCGGCCAGGGCAAGCGTGGGCGACGGCTGGGAGGCAGCGGTGCGGCGCTCGGCCCACACCGTCGGGCGCAGCGTGTCGCCCTTCTGCCGCTCGAACGGCGCCTGCAACAGGTACAGCGACGGCACCCCTCCGCGCAGCGCCAGCACGGCGGCGCGGGCGCCATCGCGGGCCAGCGAGACGTGCATCGCGCCCGTGAGCAGGTCGGTGAGGGGGCGCTCGCGGCCCGTGACGAGGTTTTTCTCGTACAGGTTGGGAATGCCGTTGCGGTCGGAGACGAACACGAGCAGCGTGTCGGGGCCGGGCTGCGCATTGGTGTCGTCCCAGGCGCCGGGGCGCGTCAGGCGCTCGGCGCGCTGCGTGCCCACGCGCAGCCGGTAGAGGCTGTACGGCGCCGGGGCGCGCCCGCTCAGGTCGAGGGCAGAGGCCGGGAAATCGCGCACGCCAAGCGAGTCGCCCCGGTCGCTGTGGAAATAGAGCGTCTGCCCGTCGGCGCTCCAGGCAGGCTCGTGGTCCGAAAACACGTCGTCGGTGAGGGCCGTCGTGGCGCCGCCGATGAGGTCGAGCACGAACAGGTCGCCCTGCGCGCCGCGCGTGCCCGCAAAGGCGATGCGCCCGCCCTCGGGGCTCCACGCGACCGACACGACGCCCTCCACGCCGGGCAAGGGGTACACGCGCAGGCGGCGCGTGTCCACGTCCACGACCACGATGGCGTCGGCGGGGCCGCTTTTGGCGGCGACGGCCAGGCGGGCGCCGTCGGGGCTCCACGACAGGCCGGGCGAGAGGATGCGCAGGCTCTCGAAGTCGGTGTTGTTCTGGCCCGCCGCCACCTCGCCCAGCACGTGGCCGTCGGCGGTGCGGGCGACGTACACGTTGAAGCGCCCGTTCTGGGCGGCGATGTACGCCACGCGGTCGCCCTGCGGCGAAAGGGCGGGCGCGGCGATAAAGCTGCCGCCCATCGCACCCGTCACGAGCGGGCGGGCGATCTCCTCTATCTTTTCGCGGGCGGCGAGTTCGGGGAAATAGACCTCGCGCAGCGCGCCCTGCCAGCGCTCCGAGAGCCTGTCGAGGCGGTAGCCCGTCGTCAGGCGGAAGGCGTCCTCGAAGCGGCGGGCGCCGCGCACGGCCTGGATGAGGTCGCGCACCTTGTCGGGGCCGTACTGCTCGGCCAGAAAGTCGAACACGCTCTGGCCGCCCCGGTAGGCAAAGTAGCCGCCCAGCGATTCGATGGGCGCCAGGCTGCCCGTCAGGATGGCGTCGCGCACCCACAGGTCGGACTCCGTGTCCCAGCCCAGCGCGGCGTACTCGGCCAGCCCCTCGCCAAACCAGAGGGGAATCTGGACGCGGACGTTGTTGCGGACGATGCTCTGGATAGTGCCGCCGTAGAAAAAGCTGTTGACAAAGGCGTGGACGAGTTCGTGGCGGATGACGTGGCCGAACAGCCGGTAGTCGCCCGTAAACGGTACGGCAATGCGGTTTTTGAACAGCTCCGTCACGCCGCCGATGCCCTCGGCGCTTTCGGGCAGATCCACGGCATTGGTGACGGCAAAGGCGTTGTGGCTGCCGTACACGAGCAGGGGCACGCGCCCGTCTATCTCGTGCTGGAAAAGCGCGGCCAGGGCGCCGTACGCGCGCTCGGCCTCTTTCGCGGCAAAGTCGGCGAGATAGTAGCCGCCCTCGGCGTAGTACACGTCGAAGTGCGGCGAGCGCACCACGTACCACGTCTCCTTTTCGTACTGCACCTTGTTTTTGCCGTACGCGAAGTACTGCGCGCGGGCCGGCGGCGCCAGCGCGGTGCAGAGCAGGACGAGGGCGGCAAGGCGGAAAAACACGGCGGTGCAGACGGAGAATCGGCCCTCAACCTACGACGGCCTCGTGGCGAAAACGACGCCGCGTGCCGCGTTCGTACCGCCGCCCCTAGCGCCCGAAGGCGTACGAAAACGTGAAGTACGGGATGGGCGAGAACTGCACCTCGCCCCCACCGATGGCCAGCACGGGCGCGATGTCGGCCGAGAGGCGCTCGCCGAAAAAGCGCACGCCCGCCGACAGCAGCGCGCCCGTGTCGCTTTCCGAAAAGCCGATGTAGTTTTCCGTCAGCACCTTGACGCTGTTGGACACCTGCTTTTCGAAGCCCAGCACAAGCGCGCCGCCCTTGCCAATCTGGAAGTCGGCGTCGTCGTTTTCGGCGTTGTAGTACGCGCCCAGCCCGCCAATGGTGAACGCCTGCTCGGGCGGCCCGACCGTGACGACGCCGTAGAACGTGCCGCCGAAATCGCCCGACTCGTCGCCGATGGGGATCAGGGCGCTCGCGCCCACGGCGACGCTGAACCCTTCCGTCTGGAATGCGGTGACTTTCGCGTTCAGGTTGGCCACGAAAAAGTTTTCGACAGGGATGGTGCTGCCCGCCGACACGTCCACCTGGTTGGTGAGGCCGTAGGCGACGGTCGGGAAAATGGTGTAGGTGCCAAAGCGGCCCGTGCCGGCGCGCAGCGAGCGGGCCGTGGGGAAAAGCAGCAGCCGCGTCGCGTTGGGGTCGCCGCGCCAGAAGCCGGCGCCAGAAGGCGTCAGCGACGCGATCTGGGCGCGCGGAATCGTGGTGCGCAGCCCGCGCGCGTCCTCGATGACGATTTCGGCGTCTGTCGCCGAGACGAGCGTGCCCGTAAACGTCGTCCCATCCACGAGGACGACGCGGTAGCGGGCGCCGGTTTCCTGCGCCATCGCGGTGGGGGCCAGAAAAGACGCCCCGAGGGGCATCGCCAGGAGGAGCAGCAGCAAAAGTCGTTGCATGGCGGTTCGGGGTTAGCGAAAAAAGAAGATGCCGCAAAGGTATCGCGGCAGGCGCCGCATTTCTACGCCTGGCGTCCACCCTTTTTTAAACGGCCCTTTGCCCGAGATGCAGCCTCTGAATCCGCTGCGAAAGCCGTGCATCGGGGGTGCCCGGCCCCACTCACGAGTACCGCACCCAGCGCGCCAGGTCGCGGAAGGTCGCCTTTTTGCCGTACATGAGGATGCCAATGCGGTAGATGCGGGCACTGAGCCAGATCGCGCCCACGAACGAGGCCACGAGCAGCACGAAGGAAAGGGCCACCTGCCAGAAAGGGACGCTCGTGGCGCTCATGCGCGCCAGCATGAGCAGGGGCGAGAAAAACGGCACAAACGAGAGCACGACCGACAGCAGGCTGTCCGGGCTGTTGATGACGGAGGCCAGAAACATGAACGCGAGAATGTTGGGCAGCATGATGGGCAGCGTAAAGCTCTGCGCGTCCTGCATCTGCTCGCTGGCGGCGCCGGCGGCGGCGAACAGGCTCGAATACAGCAGGTAGCCGCCGAAAAAGAACAGCAGGAATGCCGCCACGAGGGCGCCGACGTTGTGGGGCACAAAGGCGCCAAAGTCGGTGAGGGCCTGGGCCGCCGCCGGGTCGGAGGCGGCGTCGGGCACGCCGCCAAAGACGAGCATCAGCGGCCCGATGGCACTCATCGCCGCGACGGTCAGCAGCAGCCACGTCAGCATCTGCACCAGCCCGATGGCGCCCATGCCCAGCACCTTGCCCATCAAGAGCTGGAAGGGCCGCACGCTCGACACCATCACCTCGACGACGCGGTTGGTTTTCTCCTCCAGCACGCTCTGCATCACGAACGAGCCGTAAAGCGTGACGGCGAGGTAGATGAGAAAGCCCATTGCAAAGCCCAGCGCGGTGCCGCCCGCCTCGCTGCCGGCGCTGGTCTCGCCCGCGCTGCCCACGCGGACGGCCCGCAGCCCCACGCGGGCGTCGAGAATGGCGCGGACGCTGTCGGGGGCGCCCAGCCTTTCGAGCCGCGCGTCGCCCACGGCGCGCCGGACGCGCTCGCGCAGCGCCTCGCGGAACAGGGCGCCGCCCCCTTTGCGCGTCAGGTACTCGGCCTCGCCCTTGCCGTCGAGCAGTTCGGCGGGCAGGATGAGGGCGGCGCGGTACCGCTCGGCCTGCACGGCGGCGCGCAGCGAGTCGGGCGAAAGGGTGACGGGCACGAGGGCGGCGCTGTCGGGCAGCGTCAGGCGCGCGGCCACGACGCCCGTCTGGTCGAGCACGGCGATTTCGTCCACGTCGCCGCCGCTGTTGACGAGGGCCACGAGCACGCCCGCGCCGGCCAGCAGCACGAAGCCCAGCGGCACGAGCAGCGTGGTCAGGATAAACGACTTGGTGCGGACGCGCCGCCCGAACTCGCTGCGGAAAACGATCCAGATGTTGCGGAGCATGGCAGAAAAGGTCGAGGTTGAAGCCGGGAGGCGCGGGCCGTCAGCGCCACAGGCGCCTCCCCCAGCGAAAAGTCCCGCATTCTACTGCCACCGCCCGTCCTTCTGCCGCCCTCGCCAAAAAAACACCCCATGAACGTCTCCGCCCTCCGGCAGCGCTACGAAACCGAGCTTTTCGAGCGCGTGCTGCCTTTCTGGCAACAGCACTCGCCCGACCCCACCCGGGGCGGCTTTTTCAACAACCTCGACCGCGACGGCACCCCGTACGACACCACCAAGCACGTCTGGCTCCAGGCGCGGCAGGTCTGGATGTTCAGCAAGCTTTACCGCACCGTCGAGCCCCGCGCCGACTGGCTGGCGCTGGCCACGCTGGGCATGGACTTTCTGCGGCAGCACGCCCGCCGCCCCGACGGGCGCGTGTACTTCGCCCTGTCGCGCGAGGGCGCCCCCGTCGCGCTCCAGCGCAAGATTTTCTCCGAGTGTTTCTATGCCCTCGCCCTGGCCGAGCACGCCCGCGCCGCCGACCGCCCGGCGCAGCTGGCCGAGGCCGAGGTGATGCTCGAAAAGATTCAGGGGTGGGCCTACGACTGGACGCCCCTGGGGCGCGAGGCGCTGCCGGGCCAGCCCCCCCAGCAGAGCCTGGCCGTGCCCATGATCCTGCTCAACCTCTACGAGGAAATCGGCGGCGACGCGTGGGCGCGCTTCCGGCCCGAGGTGGACGAGTGCCTGCGCCGCATCGGGCTGCACGTCCACGCCGGCACCCGGCACGTTTTCGAGCACGTCGCCCCCGACGGCAGCCGGCTCGACGGGCCGGTGGGGCGCCTGCTCAACCCCGGCCACGCCATCGAGGCGGCGTGGTTCGTGCAGCACTGGGCGCAGAAAAAAGGCGACGCCGCCCTGGCCGCGCAGGCCCGCCAGATGGCCCGCTGGTCGCACCACGACGGCTGGGATGACCTGCACGGCGGCCTGTTCTACTTTGCCGATGCCGACGGCTTTTCGCCAACGGCCCTCGAATGGCCCATGAAGCTCTGGTGGCCGCACTGCGAGGCGCTTTACGCCCACCTGCTCCACTACCACCTGTGGCGCGACCCCGCCGACGCCGCCCTTTTCGAGGCCACCGACGCGTACACGTTTGCCCACTTCCCCGACGCCGCGCACGGCGAGTGGTTTGGCTACCTCGACCGCGAGGGGCGCCCCACGCACCGTTTCAAAGGCGGCCCCTACAAAGGCTGCTTCCACGTGCCCCGCGCCCTCTACCTGTGCTGGCAAACGCTGCGCGAGATGGAACAGCAGCCAGCAGCCGCGCCGCCCCCTGACATGGCAGGGCGGATATCGTAGGTTGCGCGCAAGCCTCAACCCCCGATGCCGCCGTGCAAAAGCTTTTGCCTGCCCTCGCCCTCGCCCTCGCCGTCCTGCCCGTCCGGGCGCAGACGGGAGCGGTGTACGACGCCCTCACCCTCTCAAGCACCCTCCTGGGCGGGCCGCGCCATTTCGCCCTCTACCTGCCGCCCGGCTACGAAACGTCGCAGCGGCACTACCCCGTGCTCTACCTGCTGCACGGCGCCGGCGACGACCAGACGGGCTGGGTGCAGTTTGGCGAAGTCGGGCACCTGGCCGACTCGTCCATCGCCGCCGGCATCGCCACGCCCATGATTATCGTCATGCCCGACGCCGACACGGGGCGGCGCGGCTACTTCAACAGCCCCGACGGCGCCTGGCGCTACGAGGACTTTTTCTTCGACGAACTCATCCCCTACGTCGAAAAGACGTACCGCGCCCGGACGGACAAGCGCTACCGCGCCGTCGCGGGCCTTTCGATGGGCGGCGGGGGCGCCTTTATGTACGCCCTGCACCGCCCCGACCTGTTCGCCGCCGCCGCGCCCCTGAGCGCGTACGTGGGGCCGCTGCGTTTCGAGGACCTGGCCGGGCGCCTCTCGCCCGCCGAGCGCGCCCTGCCCGCCGACACGCTGCAGGCGTACTGGCGCCGCCACAACGCCGTCGAACTCATCCGGGCCCTGCCCGAGGCGCAGCGCGACGCCGTCCGCTGGTACGTTGACTGCGGCGACGACGATTTTCTCTACGAGGGCAACGCGCTGGCCCACATCGCCATGCGGCAGCGGGAAATCCCCCACGAATACCGCGTGCGCGACGGCGCCCACAACTGGACGTACTGGCGCGAGGCGCTGCCTGCCGTGCTGGCCTTCGTGTCGCAGAGCTTCCGCCAGTACTGAGGGCCGCACGAAATCCGCTGCGATCCGCGTTCCACCCGTCTCCCGCCGCGTTCTGCCGCCCCGCCGTGCTCCGTTTGCTGCTTCTGCTTGCCTGCCTGCCCGCCGCTGCCCACGCGCAGATCCAGCCCCTGCCGCACACGGGCGCCCCGGACGACGGCTTCGGCGGCGCCGTGGCCCTGGGGGGGCGCACGGCCCTCGTGGGCGCCGCCAGCGAAGATGCCTGCGGGGTGGGCAGCGGCGCCGTGTACGTCTTCAGCGCCGACAGCGCGGGCGTGTGGACGGAGACGGCCCGTATCCAGGCGCCCGACTGCCAGCCGGGTATGTTTTTCGGTCGCGCCCTCGCCCTCAGCGGCGACTACGCCATCGTTGCCGCCTCGGGCGAGTTTTTCGCCCAGCGGGGCCGCAACAGCGTGTACGTCTTCGAGCGCGACAGCCTGGGCACGTGGACGCTCGCCAGCCGCCTTGCCCAGCCCACCAAAAAGGACGAAGGCCCCTTTGGCGCGTCGGTCGCCATCAGCGGCACGCGCGCCGTCGTCACCGCGGGCGGCGACGCGGGCAAGCGCCCCACGCCGGGCGCGGCCTACGTGTACGAACGCCAGCCGACGGGCAAGTGGACGCTCGCGGCGCGCCTCGAAGCCCCGGACGGCACCGCCAGCGGCGTTTTCGGCGCCCGCGCCGCCCTCGACGGCAGTCGGCTGCTCGTGACGGCGCCTGCCCCCAGCCGCCGCCGCGACGGCAGCCTGTGGGTGTTCGACCGTTTCGCCGATGGCACGTGGGGCGTGACGGGCCAGCTCCGCGGCTTCCGCAGCGGCCCCCTCGACGCCGACCTCAGCGGCAGCCGCATCGTCGCGGGCGAAAGCCGCGCGGGCCGGCAGGGCGCCGGGCAGGCAACCGTCCTCGAAAAGCAACCCGACGGTTTGTGGACGCAGACCGCCACCGTGAAGGCCCCCAGCCCCGACCGCGACGGCCAGTTCGGCACCCGCGTCGCCCTCGACGGCGACCGGTTTCTGGCCGTCGCCTACGACGAGCAGATCGGCCTCGTCTTCAACGTGGACCGCGTGGTGCACGTGTTCGGGCCGGGCGCCGAGGGCTGGCAGGCGCTCCAGGTGATAGACGTGGGCGACGCGTATTTCGGCTCGGCCATCGGCGTCGAGGGGCGGACGGCGCTGGTGGGCCACGCCCGCAGCGGCGCGCCGGGCGCGGCCTACGTAGTGAAACTGCGCTGAGCCTGCTCGGGCTTTGTCGCTGCGGGGCCGCCTTCATTCTGGCGCTGCCAGTCGAAGAAACGCGATGGCAGGACACCGTAAGCGCTGCGGAAGGTTTGCGTAAAGTGAGACACGCTTTTGAAGCCGACGGCATAGGCCACCTCGCTGACGCTGCCCTGCTGCCCTGCCAGCAGCAGAGCGGCGTGTTCGAGGCGGACGCGGCGCACAAAGTCGGAGGGCGCGAGGTCGAGCAGGTCCCGCAGGCGGCGGTGCAGGGTGCTGCGGCTCTGCCCGGCGGCCTCGGCCAGCCGCTCGACGCTGAACGAGTCATCGTCCAGGTGGGCTTCCACGGCAGCCCGCAGTTCGCCTAGAAAGGCCGCGTCGGAGGGCAGCATCCCGTCCGGGTCGGGCGCTGCCATGGCGCGGAGGGGCGTGGCCAGGCGCTCTCGCAGCCGCCGCCGCGACCGGATCAGGTTTTCGACGCGGGCCTGGAGCTCGCGCACGCTGAAGGGCTTCGACAGGTAATCGTCGGCGCCCGTTTCCAGCCCCTCGATCTTGTCCTCGCCCGTTGCGCGCGCTGTGAGCAACACGATGGGGATAAAGTCCGTTTCGAGATCGGCCCGGAGGGCGCGCACGAGGGCAAAGCCGTCGAGGCCGGGCATCATCACGTCGCTCACGACGAGGTCGGGCAGCGCCGCGCGCGCCAGCGCCAGCGCTTCGTTGCCGTCGCAGGCTTCGAGCACGCGGTAGCGTTGCTCGAGGTGGGCGCGCACAAAGGCGCGGATGCCGGGGTGGTCGTCCACGACGAGCACCGTGGTGCGGTCGGCATCCGCGCCCGGTATTGCTGCGGCGGGTTCAGGTGTGGCTGGCCCGTCGTCCTCGGCTATCGGGAGGGGGGGCGGCCAGGGCAGCGCTGCCGGCGCTACCTGGTCGTCGCGCAGGTGGCGACGCCCCAGGGGCAGCGTAATAGTAAAGGTAGCGCCAAAGCCCGGCGTGCTCTCGGCGGCAATGGCGCCTCCGTGCAGTTCGGTAAGGTCGCGCGCCAGCGCCAGCCCGATGCCGCTGCCGTGCTGCTCCGACACTCCGGCCTCGTCCGACTGGTAGAACCGCTCGAACAGGTGCGGCAGCCTGTCCGGCGGGATGCCGGGGCCGTTGTCGCGCACAACGATACGGGCAGCTTCGGGGCCGGGCGCGACTGCGATGCGGATGGCGCCGCATTCGGGCGTGAACTTGAAGGCGTTCGAGAGCACGTTGGCCACGACCTGCTCCAGCTTTTCGGCGTCGAAGTACACGGTTAGGGGTGCCTCGGGCACCTCGATGTCGAAGCGCACCCGGCGGCGCTCGGCGAGGGGCACGAACGGCTGCGCGGTCTGCCGCACAAAGGTGCCCAGGTCGCGGGGTGCGGTTTTGAGGGGCATCTCCCCCGCTTCGATGCGAGCCGTGTCGAGCAGCTGGTTGATGAGGCGCAGCAGGCGGCGGCTGTTGCGCAGCGCCAGATCCACCTTTTCCGGCAAGGGCGCGGGCAGCCCGGGCATGGTGTGGAGGTCTTCGAGCGGGCCGATGGTGAGCGTCAGGGGGGTGCGAAACTCGTGGCTGACATTGGTGAAAAAGCGGTTTTTGAGGTGGTCCATCTCCAGCAGCCGCAGGGCCTGCGCTTCGAGCTGCGCATTTTTCTGCTGCACCTCGTCGGTACGTGCCGCGACGAGGGCTTCGAGTTGCTGCTCGTGGCGGCGCAGGCGGCGCAGGCGGTAGCGGTAGCTGCCTGCAAGCAGCACCACCACGCCCAGCCCGCACAGGGCGAGAAACCACGGCGTCTCGTAGAAAAACGGCGCGGCGTGCACCGCCAGCGACAGGCCGCTCTCGTTCCACACGCCGTCACTGTTGCTAGCCTGCACGCGCAGGGTGTACGTGCCGGGGTCGAGGTTGGTGTAGGTGGCGGTGCGCTCGGCCGTCGGGCCGTGCCAGGCGTTGTCGTAGCCTTCCAGCTTGTACCGATAGCGGTTGCGCGCGGGGTCGCGGTAGTAGAGCGCTGCAAACGTGAACGACACGTCGCGCGCGTCGGGTGCGAGCTCTACCGAAGGGGGCTGCGTTCCCTGCGCCGAACCGGCCTCGCCAAAGCGCGTGGGCTTGCCGTCCACTGTCATCGCCGTGAGCACGACGGGCGGCGGAGGGCCGGGCTGTAGCGTGAAGCGGTCAGGATGGAACACGTCGAAGCCTTTCTGCCCGCCCATGTAGAACGCCCCGCCGGGACCCGCATACCCCACCCGGAACTCCTGGCGTTCCAGCCCGGCGGCTTCGGTGAACACGTCGAACGTGCCGGTACGGGGGTCGAGGCGCGCAACCACGTCCCCGCTGCCCATCCAGAGGGTACCCGAGGAGTCAGGGAGAAGGCAGCAGAGGCTGTTGTCGGGCAGGCCGCTGTTCTGCTCGGTGAAGCGGGTAAAGGTATGAGTGGACGGGTCGAAGCGGTTGAGGCCACCGTCGGTGCCCACCCACAGCACGCCCTGCCGATCCTCGGCCAGCGCCGTCACGGTGTTGCTGCTGAGACTGCGCGCGTCGCCGGGGCCGTGGCGGAAGGCTGTGAAGGTGCCTGTGCGCCGGTCGAAGCGGTTGAGGCCGCCGCCTGCCGTTCCCACCCACAGCATCCCGTTCCGGTCTTCGAGCAGCACCAGGGCGCGGTTGTGGCTCAGGCTGGCCGGGTTGGCCGGGTCGTGCCGGTAGTGCGTGATGGACTGCGTGCGCGGGTCGTAGCGCGCCAGGCCCTGGTCGTAGAATCCTACCCAGAGCACCCCCTGCCGGTCTTCGTAGAGCGCCCCCACATCGCTTGCATCGAGGATGGCATCCGCGCCCGGCAGGCGCGAAAACGTGTCTGTGCCGGGGTTGAGGTAGCCCACGCCCCCGTTCCACAGCCCTACCCACAGGCCCTCCCGGTGGGGGTACAGCGCCGTCACTTCGTCGGCTCCTATGCTGGAGGGGTTCGCAGCGTCGTGCCGGAAGGCAGTAAAGCGGCCCGTGCGAGCGTCGAAGCGGCTGAGGCCGCCGCCTTCCGTGCCGATCCAGAGGATACCGTCGGGCTGCTCGTAAAAGCTCCGCACCGAGGTGTGGCTGAGGGTGTTGCCGCCATCCGGGTTGTGCGTCACGTGCCGGAAGCGCGCGGGCTGCCCATCGGTGCGGCTCACGCCGCCCCCGAGCGTGGCCATCCACAGCAGCCCCGAAGCGTCGCGGTAGAAGGCTTTGACACGGTCGTGCGCGATGCTGTGCGCGTCGAGCGGGTCATGCCGGTAGAAAGCGAAGGTGCGCGTGGTCAGGTCGAAGCGCGCCAGGCCGGCCCCGTCGGTGCCGAGCCAGAGGGCGCTCTCGTCGCCAGGCAGCGTGGTGATGTCCCAGATGGTTTCGGCAGGCGTGGGCGCGCGCGTGCGCGGGTTGAGGCGGTAGCGGGTGAACGTGCCCGTTGCGCGCTCGAGCAGGTTGAGCCCACCGTACTCGGTGCCGATCCACAGACGCTTCTCGGCGTCTTCGAACGCGCTGATAGTGCGGTCGCTGGAGAGGCTGGCGGCGTCTGCCGGATCGTGGCGATAATACCTGAATCGCCTGGTGCGCGTGTCGAAGCGGCCGAGGCCGCCGCCCCAGGTCGTCACCCAGAGAATGCCGGGCTCGCTGGGCGCTTCGTAGAGGCCGTTGATCCCGATCTGCCCCGGCGCGTCCCCGTCGAAATAGAAGGTCTTGAAGTGCTCGGTAGCCGGGTCGAAATAGCTGAGGGCGCTGCCGTAGGTGCCGATCCACAGCCGCCCGGCGCGGTCTTCATAAATAGACCGGATGGCGGAGCTTGGCAGGCTGTTGGGATCGGCGGGGTCGTGGGTAAAGCGCCTGAGCACCTCTGTCGCGGGGTCGAAGCGCATCAGGCCGCCCTGCGTGCCGAACCAGAGAAAGCCCTGGCGGTCCTGGCATACCGCCCACACGTTGTTACTGGCAAGGCTCGACGGGTCGTTCGGGTCGTATTTGAAGACGCGAATCTCGTAACCGTCGTAGCGCGCCACGCCGCCCGCCGTAGCAAACCACATAAAGCCCTGCCGGTCTTGGATAAGGGCGCGGACCTGGCTGTGCGGCAGCCCGTCGGCGGTGCCCAGCGTGGTGAAATGCAGTGCCTCCGGCTGGGCGAGGAGGGGCCAGGGCGCAGCCCCGGCCAGCACCATGAGGCATGCCGCGCATCGCAGCAGGCAGGGCAGCGCGCGGCACCGCGACGTTAGAGCGCCACAGGTCATGGAAGGCGGTAGGGGCAGGACAGCAGAGCGCGCAAACATACAAAGTGCAGACCATAAAGCCAGCCATGCGCGCTGCCAGACCCTGTCGCTGGCGTCCTATTGCTGTCGCGCACGTCGCGCGCGACCCGGACGACGCAGATGAGACGTGATGGATAGGCGGCGGCGCGGCCAGATGCCGATGCTTGCGTCCAGCCAAGCCGAATACCGCCATGCCCCGCCCCGCCCTGCCCGAGATGTCCCCGCATCTGCGCCTCGAGCTCGACATCCTGACGTCGGAGCTACGGGCCGCGACGCCGGCGCCGCGGCCGCCAGCGGACGAGCCCAGGGATGACCGGCCCGCGCGCCCGCCCTGAGGACGCTCCACCTGCACACCTCTCCCGTCGCTTACCCTACCAGTACCATCCTGCCATGCATACCTCTTTCCGCCTCTTGCTCAGCCTGCTGCTCTTCGGGGCAGCGGTTCCGGCTGCCTCCGCGCAGCAGACGCACCTGCCCCAGCCTGCCGTGCCTTTCGTGGCGGCGCTGCTTCCTGCCGAAATCGCCGCGCTGCCGATACTGGCAGCTTCTCCCGTCCCCGTTTTCTACGGACTCCCGGCGCCGCGCCGCGCGCTTGCCACGCCGCGCTATCCCGAACTCGCGCTGCGCTTTCGCCGCGCGGGCGCCGTGGTCGCCTCTTTCGTCGTGACGCCGGCGGGAAAGGTGCAGGATGCCGTCGTGCTCAAAGGCTTTTTCTCTGAATGCGACGACGAGGTGCTGCGCGTGCTGCGCCACGCCACTTTCGAGCCCGCCCGAAACGGCGACGGGCAACCTGTCGAGGCGCGTTACGTCGTCCGCTTCATGTTCGACCTCGGCGCTTCGTGACGGCGAGGCTGCGCTGAGGCCTCAGCGCGCCGCGGCCACGGCGCCCGTGGCGATCACGTCG
>CBDUCD010000009.1:0-23942 GCA_965365535.1 uncultured Rhodothermales bacterium
CTCGAACCGCACCGTTGACGTGGCCAAGCTGCTCATGGACAAGTTCCAGGGTTGAGGCCACGCCCGGCGCGCAAAACAAAGCGACGCCTCGGGGCCAGGGCTCCGAGGCGTCGCTTTTTGCTGTCCGGCACGCGGGGCGTGTTTTTCAGGCCGGGACGCGGGCGCCCGCCTCGAACTTTTTCCAGTCCGCGAGGAATTTCTCCAGGCCGCTGTCCGTGAGGGGGTGGTGGAGCAGCTGGTTGATGACCTTGAAGGGCATCGTCGCCACGTCGGCGCCGGCCAGGGCGGCATCCACCACGTGGAGCGGGTGGCGGATAGAAGCCGCAAGCACCTCGGTTTCGTAGCCGTGGATGGCGTAGATGTCCACGATCTGGCGGATCAGCACCATGCCGTCGGTCGAGATGTCGTCCAGCCGTCCGATAAAAGGCGAGATGTACGTCGCGCCCGCCTTGGCGGCGATGAGGGCCTGGCTGGCCGAAAAGCAGAGCGTGCAGTTGGTGCGGATGCCCTCGTCGGAAAACGTCTTGATGGCTTTGATGCCCTCTTTGATGAGCGGCACCTTGACGACCACGTTGTCGTGCAGGGCGGCAAGGGTGCGGCCTTCGGCAAGGATGCCCTCGTAATCCACAGCCGTGACCTCGGCGGACACGTCGCCGTCCACCAGTTCGCAGATTTTGACGATGTGCTCGTGGAAGTCCACGCCGCTTTCCTTCTGCATGAGCGACGGGTTGGTGGTGACGCCGTCGAGGATGCCGAGGGCGGCGGCTTCGCGGATTTCGTCGAGGTCGGCGGTGTCGATAAAGAATTTCATGGCAGCAGCGGAAGTGGTGAAGGGGATGCCATTTCAGCACCCGGCACGAGGGCCTGCGGTTCCTCCCCGCCGATGCGTCGCAGCAATGCCGGCAGCGCCGCGCCCAGGTCGAAATCGGGTGGCACCTGGGTAAACGTGTACCGCCCCTCGGCGCCGGGCACGAGGTGGAAGTCGAACACGTATCCATCGTCCTCGTCCGAGAGCCAGCCGTCCGCACGCCCAAAGCGCACGTCGCGCAGGTGGAGGCCGTCGGGGCGCTGCTGCCAGCTTGCCCAGCCCTGCGTAAACCAGCGCAGCGTCTGGACGGCTGGTTCGTGCCGCAGGGGCCTTTCCAGATGGGCGCGGCGCGGGACGAAACGCAGCGTCAGCCCGCGGTCGCCGTCGAGCAGGCTGTAGGTGGTGGCGACGAACAGGCTGTCGGTCCGGGCGATGCCGTACCAGAGTACGGTGTTGAAGGGGCTGGCCGTGACGAGCAGCCGCCCTGTCGCCACGCCCTGCCGGCCAAGCCCGTCGGCGATGGCCCTGGTGGCCCACGCCTGCGCGCCGACGCCCCACGCGAGGTAGAGCGTGCTCCACACCAGGGCCGCCGGAACGGGCCACGCGCGTCTGCGGAAAAAGGCCACGCCAACGGCCACGAACAGGGGGACGGAATAAACGGGATCGACGATAAAGACGGAGCCGAGGGCAAAAGGGTGGTCGGTAAAAGGCCACAAAAGCTGCGTCCCGTAGATGGTGAAAAAGTCCAGCATCGGATGCGTCCACAGCGCCAGAAAGGCGGCCCCGATCCACGGGCCGGGCGAGGCGAGCGCGGGGCGGCGGGCGCGGTAGAGGCGGCTGACGAGCCACCCGAGCACGGGCGCCGCGACAAAGGCGAAAAACAGGCTGTGCGTGGGCCCCCGGTGGAAGTGGAGCGCCTGGGCGGGCGACATCAGCAGGCCCGGCAGCACGTCGAGGTCGGGCAGCGTGCCCATCAGCCCTCCCCACACAAGCGCGCGGCGCCCCAGGCGGCGCCCGGCGGCAACGTCGCCCACGGCAGCGCCAAGCGCAAACTGGGTCAGAGAATCCATGCAAGCCGAAAAGGAGGGCGCCTGAATGGAAGTGGCGCCTGATCCGTTCCTCCGCCTTCCGCTTCTTAGCTTGGCGCCTCTACAACCTGTTTTCCCGATGCTGCTCTGCCCGTTCGAGGATGCCGCCGCCGGCGCCTTCCGCCCCCTTGCCGACACGCGGCCCGTGTACGACTTGCGGCGCGGCCTTTTCACGGCGCGCGAAGCCCTCGCCCACCTCGTCCCGCACACCGGCCTCGTGCTGCACTGCCGCGCCCGCCTCGCCCCGAAAATGCGCGAGGCGCTGGACGTGCCCGTCAACTACTTCCCGGCGGGCACGGGCATCCTGTTCGTCAACGGGCGATGGGTGGCCGAGAAGGGCGATGTGCTCGCGCGGCTGCAAGGCGTGCGCGACGGCGACGCGCCGTTTGCCCTGGTGCACGAGGGCGCGCTCGTGGCCGCGTGGGTGCCCGCGCTGCCGCCGGGCTTTGCCCTCCCCGACGCCGTCGGGCCGGAGGCGTTCGGCTTCGTGCCGCGCGAAACCGTGGACGGGGCGCGGCTGCACGCCGCCATCCCCGACCTCATCTACGACGTGCGCGACGCCCTCCGGCGCGACGTGGCGCTGCTGACGCGCGGCCTCCGGGCCATCGAGCGGCCGGGCGCCACCGTCCACCCCGCCGCCCTGCTCGTCGAGCCCGACGCCATTTTCGTGGCGCCCGGCGGGCAGGTGCACGCCGGCGCCATTCTCGACGCGACGGAAGGCCCCATCTTTCTGGCCGAAAACGCGTCCGTCATGCACGGCGCCGTGCTGCGGGGGCCCGTGTTCGTCGGCGCGGGCTCGCGCGTCAACGTGGGCGCCAACGTCGAGGGCGCGGCCATCGGGCCGGGCTGCAAGGTGGGCGGCGAGGTGCACACGTCCATTTTCGACGGCAACGCCAACAAAAGCCACCAGGGCTTCGTGGGCCACAGCTACATCGGGCGCTGGTGCAACCTGGGCGCCGACACCAACACGTCTAACCTGCGCAACGACTACGGGACGGTGTCGCTCTACCGCTACGACAGGGGCGATTTCGTGGACACGGGCCGCCAGTTCATGGGCCTCGCCATGGGCGACCACGCCAAGTGCAGCATCAACACGATGTTCAACACGGGGACGGTCGTGGGTGTGGGCTGCAACCTGTACGGCGCCGGCTTCCACAGCCGCTTCGTGCCGGCGTTTTCGTGGGGCGAGCCGGGCGCGTACCTCCCCTACCGGCTCGACAAGTTCATGCGCGTGGCCGAAATCGTCACTGCCCGCCGCGACCACACGCTGACAGTCGCCGAGCGCGAACTCCTCGCCGCCCTCCACGCCGACCGCGCCTGAAAAACGCTGCATCGCCTTTCCTCCAACCAACGCCCCCTGCCCCATGCGCGCCATCCGCGTCCACGCCCCCGGCGACCCGTCCGTGCTTCAACTCGAAACCGTTGCCGACCTGCACCCCGAACCGGGCGAGGTGCTGGTGCGGCTGCGCGCCATCGGCGTCAACCCCGTCGAGGCGTACGTGCGCGCCGGCGCGCAGGGGTATGCGCCCGCCGTGCCCTACACCCCCGGCAGCGACGGCGCGGGCACGGTCGAAGGCGTCGGAGACGGCGTGGTGGGCTGGAACGAGGGCGACCGCGTGTACCTCAGCGGGTCGGTCACGGGCACGTACGCCGAGGGGGCGCGGTGCCGCCCCGAGCACCTCCACCCCCTGCCCGACGGCGTGTCGTTTCCGGCGGGCGCTGCCCTCGGCGTGCCGTACGCGACGGCCTACCGCGCCCTGTTCGACCGGGCGGGCGCGCAGCCGGGCGAGACCGTCCTCGTCCACGGCGCCACGGGCGGCGTCGGGCTGGCCGCCGTGCAGCTGGCTGCCGCGCACGGCTGCATCGTGTACGGGACGGGCAGCACCGCCGAGGGCCGCGCCCTGGTCGAAAAAGAGGGCGCCCGCGCGGCCTTCGACCACGGCGACGGGGCGCACTTCGACGCGCTGCGCGAGGCGACGGGCGGGCGCGGACTGGACGTGATCGTCGAGATGCTGGCGAACGTCAACCTGGGGCGCGACTTGGACGTGCTGGCGCCGCGCGGGCGCGTCGTCGTCGTGGGCAGCCGGGGCGCCGTCGAGGTCGTGCCGCGCGCCCTCATGGGCCGCGACGCCGACGTGCGCGGCATGTCGCTCAAAAACGCGTCCGGCGACGACCTGGCGCGCATCCACGCCGCCCTCGGCGCCGGGCTGCGCAACGGCACCCTCCGCCCCACCATCGCCCGGACGTTTGCCCTCGCCGACGCCGCCGACGCGCACCGCGCCCTGATGGCCGGCGGCGCGACGGGCAAAATCGTCCTCGTGCCCTGACGGCGGCGGGTTATCTTGACCCGTGGATTTCCCAGTTTCACCCCTCCGACGCGCCATGACGAAAGTGCTCTATGCCTTGTACGACGGCAAGGTGCTGCGCCCCGAGGAACACGTAGCCCTGGCGCCCAACACGCGCGTCCGCGTGACCATCGAAGCTCTGGAAGGCCCGCCCGACGCGGATGTGTCGTTTCTGAAGACGGCCCGCGCCCTCGAACTGGAAGGTCCGCCCGACTGGGCCGCGCACCTCGACGCGTACCTGTATGGAGGCGACGATGCCGATGCGTGAGGTGTTTCTCGACGCCTCCTACGCCATCGCCCTCGCGGCGCGGTCGGATCAGTACCACGCCCGGGCCGTCGCGCTGGCAAAGCAGATGGAGGCGGCGCGGACGCAAATCGTCACCACGCACGCGGTGCTGCTGGAAATCGGCAACGCCCTGTCAAAACATCGTTACCGGCACGCGGCCACGATCCTCCTCGACGCCCTGTTACGCGACCCTCGGGTTGAAACCGTTGCCCTGGACGGTGACCTCTTTGCCCACGCCTTTGCGCTGTTCCAGGATCGGCCCGACAAGGAATGGGGCCTTACCGATTGCGTGTCGTTCGTGGTGATGCAGCGGCGTGGCCTTTCTGCCGCCCTCACTGCCGACGACCATTTCCGGCAAGCCGGCTTCCGGGTGCTGCTGGACGAGGGGTAGGCGGTTTTTCAGGGCCGATGGGCAGAGGGGCGGGTTATCTTGGCGCGTGCCGGAGAATGTGCTCCGCCCTTCGTCTTTTGCCTGCCATGCGCCAGTTCAACCTCCACTTCGACGCCCCGCCCGCCGCCCCTGCCGACGCCGACACCGACGCCCAGGCCATCGTGGCGGGCCTCAACCCGGCGCAGCAGGAAGCCGCCACGACGACCGAAGGCCCCGTGCTCATCGTCGCCGGGCCGGGCTCGGGCAAGACGCGCACGCTGACGCACCGCATTGCGTACCTGCTGGCCACGCGGCGGGCGCGGCCCTACCAGGTGCTCGCGCTCACCTTTACCAACAAGGCCGCCCGCGAAATGCAGGAGCGCGTGCGCCACCTCGTGGGCCCCGAGGCGGCGCGCGGCATCGCCATGGGCACGTTCCACAGCGTTTTTGCCCGCATCCTGCGCGTCGAGGGCGAACGGATCGGCTTTTCGCGCGACTTCTCCATCTACGACTCCGACGACGCCGAGCGCCTGATGAAAACCGTCATGGAGCGCTTCCGCATAGACCCCAAGCAGTTTCCCGTGCGCGCCATCCGGGGCCTCATCTCGAGCGCCAAAAACGCCCTCGTCTCGTCCGCCGAGTACGCGCGCTATGCCACGCAGCCCCTTCAGGAAAAGGCCGCCCTCGTGTACCCGGCGTATGAAGAAGCGCTGCGCCGCTCCAACGCGATGGACTTCGACGACCTGCTGATCCACCCCATCGCGCTGTTTCAGGGGCATCCCGACGTGCTCGCCAAGTACCAGCAAAAGTGGCGGTACGTGCACATTGACGAGTACCAGGACACGAACGGCGCCCAGTACACCATTGCGAAGATGCTCAGCGCGCAGCACAAAAACCTGTGCGTCGTGGGCGACGATGCGCAGAGCATTTACGCGTTTCGCGGCGCCGACATCACCAACATCCTCTCGTTCCAGAAGGATTATCCCCAGGCCAGAACCATCCGGCTGGAGCAGAACTACCGCTCGACGCGCAAAATCCTCCAGCTTGCCGGCTCCATCATCAAGCAGAACCGCGACCAGCTCGAAAAAAACCTGTGGACGGACAACCGCGAGGGCGACTTCGTGCTTTTGATGGAGGCGCTGAGCGAAAAGGACGAGGCCCAGAAGGTGGAGCGCGCCATCCGCGAACTCCAGACGCGGGCGGGGCATCCCTACGGCGATTTTGCCGTGCTCTACCGCACCAATGCCCAGTCGCGCTCGATTGAAGACGCCCTTCGCCGGGCGGCCATCCCGTACCGGCTCGTGGGCGGCGTGTCGTTTTACAGCCGCAAGGAAATCAAGGATGCCCTCGCCTACCTGCGCCTGATGGTGAACCCCCACGACGCCGCCAGCCTCAGGCGCGTCATCAACTACCCCACGCGCGGCATCGGCGACAAGACGGTCGAATCCCTCGTCGAGATGGCCCGCGAGCGGGGCTGGACGCTCTGGCAGGCCCTCGACCACCTGGACGAAAGTGGGCTGCCCGCGCGCGCCCTCGGCGCCGTGCAGAAGTTCCACTTCACGGTCTCGAAGCACGCCGCCGCCCTCGCCTCGCGCCCCGCCGACGAAGTCGCGCGCGACCTGTTGCAGGACGCCGGCCTGTTTGCCGAGTTCAAGCAGGAGGCCACGCCCGAAAGCCAGGCGCGCTGGGAAAACGTCCAGGAACTCCTCAACGCCCTCGCCGAGCACGTGCAAGCCGCCGAGGGCAACGACCTCTCGACGTTTTTGCAGGACGTGACGCTGCTGACGGACGCCGACCAGGCCGACGACCGCGACGAGCAGCGCGTGACGCTGATGACGCTGCACGCCTCGAAGGGCCTCGAATTCCCCGTCGTGTTCGTGACGGGCCTGGAAGAAGGGCTGTTTCCGCTCGCCAAAGCCGCCCAGGACCCGCGCGAACTCGAGGAGGAACGGCGCCTGCTGTACGTGGGCGTCACGCGCGCCCGCGACCGGCTGTTTCTGCTCCACGCCCGCACGCGCTTCCGCTACGGCCAGAACGAGAGCAGCGTCCGCAGCCGCTTTCTCGACGAGGTAGATGCCAGCGTCGTCCGGACGGAGACGGGGCGGGCGCCCGAACAGCAGGACAACCGCTTCAGCCTGCGCCACGAAGCGCCGGGCGACACGCGGACGGTCACCTACGACGCCTACGATCCGCACTACTACCGCAAGCCCGTCGGCGGCGTGCGGGGTGCAGCGAAAAAGGGCGGCGAGCGCGAAATCGTGTACGACGACGACGAGGGCGTGCTCGTGCCGGGCGTGACGGTCGAGCACGCGCAGTTCGGGCGGGGCAAGGTGCTGGCCCTCGAAGGCCAGGGCGACATGGCCAAGGCAACGGTGTTTTTCCACGACTACGGCCAGAAGAAACTCGTCCTCAAGTTCGCCCGCTTGCAGCGGGTCGGCTAGTGCTGCGGGCCTTTCTGCTCGTGGCGCTGGGCGGCGGCGTGGGGGCGGCGGCGCGCTTTGGCGTGTCCCTCTGGCTGGCGGACGCGGCGCAGCGGTTTCCCGTCCACACCCTCGCCGTCAACCTCGCGGGCAGCTTCGCCATCGGCGTGCTGGGGCCGGCGCTGGCGCGTCAGCCGGCGGGGCGCCTCATGCTCGTGACGGGCCTGCTGGGCGGTTTCACCACGTTCTCGGCGTTCAGCCTCGAAGCCGTCGCCCTCGTGCAGGCGCACCGCGCAGGCGCGGCCTTCGCGTACGTCGCCGTCAGCGTGGGGGGCGGGCTCGCCCTGGCCGCGCTCGGCTTTGCCCTCGGGCGGATGCTGGCGCCGGGCTACTCGTGAAGGGGCTGGCGGAAGCCCTCGTCTAAAAATCGCAGGTGGTACGGAAGCGCCCGCACCCAGTAATCCCACGTGTGGCCGCCGGGCCGCTCGGCATAATCGTGGGGGATTTTGCGCGCCAGCAGCATCGCGTGCACCTCGCGGTTGAGCGGGATGAAAAAGTCGTCCACGCCGCAGTCTATCAGCAGGCGCGGCACGCGGTCGGGGCGGGCTTCGAGCAGGAGGGTCGAGACTGAAAAGGCGGCCCACGTGTCGGCGTTATCGTGGTAGGCGCCGAGGTGTTTCTGGAGGCTCCACGCCGTCGTGTCGAATCGCAGGTCGAGGCCGCCGCTCATGCTGGCCGCCGCGCCAAAGGTGCCGGGGTGGCGCAGGGCGAGAAACAGGGCGCCGTGGCCGCCCATGCTGAGGCCCGTGATGCCGCGCCCCATGCGGTCGCGCCGGGCGCCGTAGCGCGCCTCGACAAAGGCGGGCAGTTCGACGCCCACGAACGTCTCGAAATAGCTGTCCGGCACGCGCGGGCTGTCGAGGTACCAGCTATCCGGGGAGCCGTCGGGGGTGACGATGAGCAGGCCAAAGGCGTCGGCCCACGGGCGCAGGTCCACGTGGTTTTGCCAGTCGAAGGCGCCGCCGCCGTAGCCGTGCAGCAGGTACACCGTCGGGTGCGGGCCGGGCGCGTCGGGCACGGCGACGAGCACGGTGACGGCGCGGTGCATGGCCACGCTGGGCACCTGGAGCGTGTCGAGGCGGGCGGCGCGGGCGGGCAGCGCCGCCATCAGCGCGGCGAGGCAGCAGGCAGCGACACGATTCATCGGAGGGTTCAACGGGGTTCTCCATTGCGGACGGCGCGCTGCGCGGCGGGGACGGCGCGGGCGTCAATCCAGTGGGCGGACACGATGGCGACGCCGTCGGGCAGCGGGTGCCCCACCACGGCCTGCCCGATGCGGCCTTTCACGACGGGGTGGATGGTGACGAGGTTGGGCCGCTGGATGGCGACAAGCGTGCCGCCGGGCGAGGCGAAGGCGTCCTGCGCGTCGCGCACGGCAGCCCGCACGGATGCCCAGTTCACGACGCCCTGCAAGCCCGTCAGGATGGGCGGCGCGGCGAGGGGGATTTCGAAGTCGGCGCCCGGCCCGCCGTCCACGAGTTCGATGGGTTCGAGGCGGCCCATCACCACCCACCGGCCCTGGCGGCGCGCCAGCGTCCAGTTGGCGGGGTCGGCGTCGGGGATGAGGCGGTCGCGGCGGGCGGCGGGCAGGCGTTCGAGAAACGCTTCGGCGCCGCGCGCGAGCGCCGCGGTGCCCGGCACGCCCAGGGCCGCGCCGATGTCCACGCCGTCGGTCTGGAGGCTGTCGAGGGGCAGCACCGCCAGCGTGGTGAAGTTCCACGGCGACGCCGTGCCGTCGCAGTAGCCCGCCGTCTGCGTCTCGACGCCCACGTAGCGCCCGCCTGCAAACACGACGCGGCTGCTGCGGTAGCCCGTGCAGTACTCGCCGCTAAAAGCCGCGATGCCCGCGTAGTCGGGGACGGCGCCGGGGCGGGCGCTCCACACGAAGTCCTCGCCCCACGCATTGTAGAAGCTGCGGCGCACGCCCACGCGCACCAGCCCCCGGTTGGTGGCCACGACGAGGCCCGGCCCCGACTGCCCGCGGTACTGCCCACCCGCGTCGGGATAGACGAGCAGCGTCCGGTAGGCGGCCTGGTGGGAGGAGTCGCGCCCGACGGTGCCCGGCAGCGCGCGGCGCGCGGGCTCATAGACGCGGTAGCCCAGCAGCAGCGCCTCCTGCGCCCGCGCCGGAAACGCGCACAGCAAGAGCAGGAAAAAGGCACGGCGGACGAGGCGCAGGGGCATGAAAAAGCCGGGATGGGCAGCCCGCCGTCAACGCGGCGCCCGCCCTCCCGGCTCCCTCTCGTTCAGCGTCCGAAAAAGTAATACAGGATGCAGCCCAGCAGCGGAAACACGAGGATGACGATGATCCAGATCACCTTTGAACCCAGCGTGCGGCTGCTACCGGCGAGTTCGAGAATGGCGATGATGTCGAGGATGAGCACGAGGATGCCGCAGCAACCCAGCGAAAACGGGCTGCGGGCCATGTCAATGAGGTTGCCGTCGCCCGTGGTGCAGCCGGCCATGAGGACGGCGAGGAGAAAGGCGGACAGGGCGAGGGCGCCCCGGTGGAGCTTCTGCGTCATGGCGGTCGGGATTAGGAGGGTGGCTGGAAGATCACTACGGCCCGGCGCCCGCGCACCGGCGGGCGGTAAGGCTTGTGTAACGACGGGCCGGGCTACGGACGCGCTTCACCGCTTGTTACGGGAACGGCGGCGGGGCGCGTCCCGTTTTGCGGGCCTGCCGCCCCCTTTTTCATGCGCATCGGATCCATCGAACTCGGGCACCATCCCCTCCTGCTCGCGCCGATGGAGGACGTGTCCGACCCGCCGTTCCGGCTGCTGTGCAAGCGCTACGGCGCCGACCTGCTCTACACCGAGTTCATCTCGTCGGGCGGCCTCGTCTTCGACGCCGAAAGCTCCCACCAGAAGCTCGACATCTACGACGAGGAGCGGCCCGTGGCCATCCAGCTTTTCGGCGGCGACGTGGAGCAGGTGCGCGAGGCGGCGCGCGTCGTAGATGCCGTCGGCCCCGACCTCATCGACATCAACTTCGGGTGCCCCGTCAAAAAGGTCGTCTGCCACGACGGCGGCGCGGGCATTCTGCGCAACCTGCCCAAGATGGAGGCCATCACGCGGGCCGTCGTCGAGGAGGCTACGCGGCCCGTGACGGTCAAGACGCGGCTGGGCTGGAGCGACGAGACCATCCAGATCATGGACGTGGCGCGGATGCTCGAAGGCGCCGGCATCGCCGCCCTCGCCGTCCACGCCCGCACGCGCTCGCAGATGTACACGGGCGTGGCGCGCTGGGAGTGGCTCAGGCGCCTCAAAGACGAGTCGGGACTGACGATCCCCCTTATCGGCAACGGCGACGCCGACACGCCGGCGCGCATCGAGGCGATGTTCAGCGAGACGGGCGTGGACGCCGTGATGATCGGGCGCGCCGCCATCGGCAACCCGTGGATTTTCCGCGACGCCAAAATCTACCGCGAGACGGGCGAGGTGCCGCCGCCGCCGCCGTGGGAGGAGCGCGTGCGCGTCGTGGGCGAGCACCTGGCGCTCAAGTGCGCGTGGCTGGGCGAGCACAAGGGCGTGCTCGAAATGCGGCGCATGTACGGCGGCTATTTCAAGGGCTTTCCGGGCGCGGGCCGCCTGCGCACGCGCATCATGGAAGCCCACACGCAGGCGGACGTGCTCGAAACGCTGCTCAACTTCTCCGAGCACGACCTCCACGAAAACGTGCGCGTGAGCCTGCCGCAGGCCGTCAAGCGCGCCACGCTGCCCGCGCCGACACGCGCCCAGCCCGCCGCGTAAACCCGCATACCGCCGCTTGTGGCCCGTAAGGGCGTGCCACGGCACGCCCTATCCACGTCGCAACGCCTGAACGAGCCGGGCGAAGCCGCGCGTCAGCGCAGCAGCCTGTCCACGAGGGGCGCCACGCCCGTGCGCACGGGGTCAACGGTGGGCAGGCCGTACTGCGACTGGGTCGTTTCGAGGGCGTGCCGCGCCGCCCTTTCGTCCAGCCCGGACGTGTTGAGGGCGATGCCGGCAAAGCGCACGCGCGGGCTCGTGAGGCGGGCGGCGTGGAGGTAGTACGCCATGGCGGCGCCCAGCTCGGGCAGGTCGAAGCCGGGCACGCTGGCAATGTGAGTGCGCGTGGCGTCGTGGCAGAGCACGAGCCAGTCGGGCTGGCTGCCGTGGACGAGGCCGAGCGTGACGCCCGCGTACGCCGGGTGGTACAGCGACCCCTGCCCTTCGACCAGGTCCCAGTGGTCGGGCGCGGCGGCAGGGGTGAGCCACTCGGCGGCGCCCGCCACGAAGTCCGACACGATGGCGTCTATGGGGATGCCGCTGCCGGCGATAAAGATGCCCGTCTGGCCCGTGGCGCGGAAGTCGGCGGCGGCGCCGCGCCGGCGGAGTTCGGCGGCGAGGGCGAGCGACGTGTACATCTTGCCGACGGAGCAGTCCGTGCCGACGGTGAGCACGCGGTGGCCCGTGCGGGGCGCGCCCGTGCCCGCGCCAAAGGTTCGCTGCGGGTGGCGCGCTTCGAGCAGGCGGCGCCCCGTGCGCCGCGCCGCGTCGGCGATGGCGGGGTCGGCGTCGAGGCGGTCGTGGAGGCCATTGGCCACGTCCAGGCCGGCTTCGAGGGCGGCCACGATGGCAGGCCGCCACGCGGGCGAGACGACGCCGCCGTGGTTGGCCACGCCGATGATCATGGTGCGGGCGCCCTGCGCGGCGGCCTCTTCGGGCGTCATCTCGGGCAGGTCGAGGCGCGTGGCGCAGCCCGGCAGCCGGTACTGCGCCAGGCACCGCTCGGGCGCCCAGTAGGCCACGCCCTGCGCCGTTTTGGCGTTGCGCGGCTCGGGCGCGTCGCCCAGGAACAGGAGGTACGGGGCGTCGAGGGTCACGGGAGGGGTAAAGGATGGGAGGTGGGCGGGGCGCGGAAAAGGCAAGATCCGCCACGCGCGGGGCCGCGCGCCACGCCCGGCCCGTCAATTCGCGGGAAAAGCGGCAGCAGAAAGCAGCGGCGGGGAAAAGGACAGATGTGAAAGTTGGACGGGGGTCGTTTATCGGGCGAAAGGCGTCCGCGTATCTTGCGCGCCGTCTTGCCGCGGCTTTCGGGCCTGACGCTCCGGCCGTCCTCCTCCTTTTCCATGCGCACACCGTTTTCGAAGGACGCCACGCGCCCGGCAGCAGAGCCCAACATTCTGGCGCCTCCGCTCGACCCCGGCCTCGCGGCCATGCGCCGCACGCGGCGTCCGTTCTGGCAGCGGTTTACGGCGCCGCAGCTTTTCGTGGGGTCGTTTCTGGCCCTCATCGCGCTGGGCACGATAGGCTTCGAGGTGCTGCCGGGGCTCTACAAAGCCGAGGGGCTGGGCTGGAAAGACGCCCTCTTTACGGCCACCAGCGCCGTCTGCGTGACGGGACTCATCGTGGTGGACACGGCGACGTTTTTCACGGGCTGGGGGCAGGCGTACGTGCTGCTGCTCATCCAGGCGGGCGGGCTGGGCATCATCACCTTTACGACGCTCATCATCAACGCGCTGGGGCTGCGGCTGTCGCTGCGGCAGGAAAGCATCGTCAGCAGCGCGTCCACGTTTGCGCCCCACATAGACCCCAAGCGCCTCACGCGCGACGTGGTGCTGTTCACCTTTGCCGTCGAAGGCGCGGGGGCGCTGCTGCTGTGGGTGCTCTGGACGCCCAAGTACGGCGCCCTCCACGCCCTCTGGCCGGCGGTTTTCCATTCGATCAGCGCCTTCTGCAACGCCGGCTTTTCGACGTTTTCGACCTCGCTCATGGGCGACGCCGGCAACCCCGCCGTCCTGCTCGTCGTGATGGTGCTGATCGTGGTGGGCGGCATCGGCTTTCTGGTGCTCGAAGAACTCTACCTGCTGGCGCGGGCGCGGCGGCGCCGGCAGGTGTTCCGCCTGTCGCTGCACTCGCGCCTGGTGCTGGCCACGACGGCGGTGCTGATCGTGGGCGGCTGGATGCTGTTCACCCTGTTCGAGTGGCACGTCACGCTGGGCGAGATGCCCGTCGGCCTCAAGCTCGTCAACGGCCTTTTCCTGAGCGTGACGGCGCGCACGGCGGGCTTCAACTCGGTGGACTACGCGGCGGCGGCCAGCAACTCCAACTTTCTCACCATCCTGCTCATGTCTATCGGCGGCTCGCCGGGTTCGACGGCGGGCGGCCTCAAGACGACCACCATCGCCCTGATCGGGCTGGTGGCGTGGGCGCGGATGCGGGGCCACGAGCACGTGAGCATCTGGCACCGCAGCGTGCCCGCCGAGACGCAGCAGCGCGCCATCAGCCTGTTCGTCGTGGCCTTCGGCGTCGTCACGGCGGCCATTTTCGCCCTCACCACGAGCGACACGGCGTGGGTGAATGGCGTGGGCACGACGGGCGGCACGGCGGCGTTTCTGCCGCTCATGTTCGAGGCGGCCAGCGCCTTCAACACCGTCGGCCTCTCGATGGGCGTCACGGGCGGGCTTTCGACGACGGGGCGCGACGTGCTTATCCTGCTCATGTTCATGGGGCGCGTGGGGCCGCTTACCTTTGCCGCCGCCCTGTCGCGCCGCAAGCGCCTGAGCCTTTTCCACTACGCTAACGAGGACGTGGGCGTGGGCTGAAAAAGCCCGCCCGACCTGCCTCCCTTTTCCCCATGAAGCGATTCGTCGTCGTCGGCCTCGGCATTTTCGGCTCGGGCACCGCCGAGGCCCTTTTCGAGCAGGGCCAGGAGGTGATCGCCATCGACAAAAACGAGGACCGTGTCAACGAGATGACCTCGTGCGTGTCGCGCGCCGTCGTGGGCGACGCGCGGCGCCTGGAAGTCCTCAAACGCATCGGCGCCGAGGGGGCCGACGCGGCCATTGTGAGCACGGGCAGCGACATGAGCGCCAGCATCCTGGCCGTGATGGCGCTGCGCGACCTGGGCATCGAGCGCATCTACGTCAAGGTGATCTCGCTCGACCACGCCCGCGTGATGCAGGGGCTGGGCATCACCGAGATCATCTTCCCCGAGCGCGAGTCGGCCATGAACCTGGCCGTGCGCGTCTCGCGCAGCAACTCGCTGCGCAACTACATCCGGCTCGGGCACGGCTTCAGCCTGCAGGAGATGGCGGTGCCCAGGTCGTGGCAGAACCAGACGCTGCGCGACCTCGGCCTCACCAAGCGCTTCCGCGTGGCCGTCGTGGCCATCTACGACTCGGCGGACGACCGCATGATTGCCGTGCCCGACCCCGACCAGCCCCTGCTGCCCTCGTACATGCTCATCGTCACGGGCACCGCCAAAAACCTCGACCGGGTTTCGGAACTGGAGTAGGGACGTGCCGCATCGTATGCCGTAGGGACGTGCCGCGGCACGTCCCTACAGAGCCAGGCCCCTGTGGCGTCGGGGCGCCATTAACTGCGCCCCTACGACGGTGCCCCGAGCGGTGCGTTTTCGCGCGCGCGTCCGGCGTCAGCGGTAGAGCGGCGGCAGCTCGCTCTCGAAAAGCACGAAGGGGTCGCGGTAGAACGCGGCGAAGTCGGCGGCGCTGGGGTGGCCGGCGTAGGGCGCGTAGTGGTGGCCGGGCTTGACGCGCGCATACGCGTTGCGCCAGACGAGCACGTACGCGATGCGCCGCGCCTCGGGGTCAGACGCGATGGCGGGCAGCAGCCGGCCCGTCCACCAGGTCGGGTCGGGCACGCCTTCCAGTCCGGTTTCCGTAAGGGCGGCGAGCTTGCCGCGCGCGTCGGCCATGCGGACGAGGCTGCGCAGCTTGTCCGTCATCGCGGCCACGCCGCTGTCGGCGCGCAGCGAGCCGTAATCGTCGTAGCCCAGCACGTCCACGTACGCGTCGCCGGGGTAGTGGGCGAGGTACTCCTCGTCGGTGTCGAAAAAGTCGGTCGAATAGGCCCAGAGGAGGTTGTGGACGCCTTTCACGTCGCGCAGGTACTCGACCGTAAAGCGCCACAGGCGCGCGTACTCGTCGGGCGTGACGTGCCCCTCGCCCCACCAGAACCAGCTTCCCGTGTGCTCGTGGTAGGGGCGGAAAATGACGGGGATGGGCGTGCCATCTACTTGCAGGCTGGTGGCAAAGGCGGCAAAGCGGTCGAGCCAGCCTTTGAACGCGTCGTGGTGGATGCCGCCGGGCAAAATGGTGTGGATGGCGCGCGTCGTGTCCCACGCGTTGCCGCCCGTGGCAGGGTTGTTCATGTGCCACGAGATCGTGATGGCGCCGCCGCGGCGGTAGCCCTCCCCGATCCACCGGCGCATGTCGGTGAAAGAGATGCTGTCGAGGTTGCGGGCGGCGTCTTTTTCCAGGTCGCCTATTTCCCATCCGTAGAGGGCCGGAAAGGCGCCCGCCGCCTCCTTCACGTCCGACCGCCCCGGCTCGGCCCACCACGAGACGCCGTACGCCAGGTCGTCCTGGTGGCCGAAAAGCACGTGGTCGGGGGCCAGCTTTTTGAGGTTCGCCAGCAGCGCCCGCGTCTCGGGCGTCGCCCGCGCGTCAATGGGGCCGCCCTTCGTGGGCACGCGGCCCGTCGTGGCGCACGCCGCCAGCACGAGGGCGGCGGCCAGCATGGAAATCGCACGGGGCGCAAAAGCACGGTTCATGGCAGCGGGATGTCGTGGGCGTGGAGGGGACGGGCGGGGTCGAGGCGGACGATGCCTTCGAGGCAGGCGCGGGCGTTGTGGTAGGGGCACTTCCACAGCCCCACCTTGTCCTCGCCCGCGTACGGGCGGTTGCCGGGGTCGAGGCGCGCCAGCCACTCGCCCCCTTCCCCGTCCACGACGTGCCGCTGGATGAACTGCCACGCGGCGCGGGCGGCGTCGAGAAAGGCCGCGTCGTCGGTTTCGGCGTAGGCGTTCAGAAAGCCCACGACGGCCTCGGCCTGCACCCACCAGTGGCGGTCGGCGTCGAGGCCCCCGTCGGGACTCTTTTCGTAGTACACGGCGCCGTCGGCGTCCTGCCCCTCGGCCACTGTCGCGCGGGCCACGTCGAGGGCGGCGGCGCGGACGCGGGCGCGCAATTCGGCGTCGCCCAGCACGGTGGCGGCTTCGACGAGCAGCCAGCTCGCCTCGATGTCGTGCCCGTACGAGACGACGTCGCCCACGGGCGTCCAGTCCAGCTCGAAAAACAACTTCAGGTGGTGCGTGTCGCGGTCGAGGATGCGGTCGAGAAACAGCGCGACGAGGGCGCGGAGGCGGGCGCCGAGGGCGGCGTCGGGCCAGGCGAGGTAGAGCGCCGTGTACGCTTCGAGCACGTGCAGGTGCGTGTTCATGCTCTTGGGCGCGTTCAGGTCTTTACTGCTCAGCCGCACGTCGCCGATGGGCTGCCAGTTGCGCCCCAGCGCTTCGAGGTAGCCACCGTCCTGCCCGTCGGCGGCGTGGGTTTCGACGAGATGGTACAGGGCGACGGCCTTTTCGAGGCTGTCCCCGTCGCCCGTGGCGCGGTAGTGCTCGGCGAGTCCGTAAAGGGCGAAAGCCTGCGCGTACGTCTGCTTGCGGGTTTCGAGGGGCGCCCCGCCGGCATCCACCGTCCAGAAGACGCCGCCGTGCGCGTCGTCCCAGAAATGGCGCAGCAGGTAGTCGCGCGCCCGCAGCGCCACGTCGCGGTAGGCGTCGGCGCCCAGCACGCGATAGGCGGCGCTGAACGTCCACAGAATGCGGGCATTGAGCACGGCGCCGCGCGGCGCATCGGCGACGATCTCGCCGCCCTGCCCTATCTGCCCCACGAAGCCGCCGCGCACGCGGTCGGGGGTGCGATCCATCCAGAAAGGCAGGATGTTGCGGGTCAGCTCGCGCGCCATGTCGGCGCGCAGCGCGGCCAGGGCAGCGGCGTTATCCACGGCGTTGGCGGTTGCGGCGGATGAGTTCGAGGCGCTGCTGCACGCACAGGGCGCTGCGGAGCGGGTCGGGGGGCGTGTGGCGGACGTAGTCGAGCAGCGTTTCGACCGTCGAGGTCGCTACGTGCAGGCGCGTGTCGGACGAGCCGTAGTAGATGAACACTTGCCCGTCGTCGTCCGCGATCCAGCCGTTCGAGAACACGACGTTCGACACGTCGCCCACGCGCTCGTCGCCTTCGGGGGCCATGAAATAGCCACCCGGCGCGTGGATGACGCGGCTCGGGTCGTCGAGGGCCGTCGCAAACATGTACAGCACGTAGCGCAGCCCGGCAGCCGTGCCGCGCACGCCGTGGGCGAGGTGCAGCCAGCAGCTATCCGTCTTGATGGGCGGCGGCCCCTGACCGTTCTTGGTTTCCTTGACGGTGTGGTAGAGGCGCGCGTCCACGATGCGCTCGTCGGCGATGGCGGCGTTTTCGATGTCCGGGCACAGCCCCCACCCGATGCCGCCGCCCCGGCCCGTGTCAATGAAGCCTTCCTGCGGGCGCGTGTAAAAGGCGTACTGGCCGTCCACGAATTCGGGGTGGAGCACGACGTTGCGCTGCTGCGGCGAGGGCGTGCGGAGGTCGGGCAGGCGCTGCCACGTCACCAGGTCGCGCGTGCGGGCAATGCCGGCCTGCGCCGTCGCCGCCGACAGGTCGCCCGACGGGTCTTTGCGCTCGGTGCAGAAGACGCCGTAAATCCAGCCGTCCTCGTGGCGCGTCAGGCGCATGTCGTACACGTTCACGTCCGGCTCGCCCCATTCGGGCATCACGACGGGCGCGTCCCAGAACCGGAAGCCATCCACGCCGGTCTCGCTTTCGGCGACGGCGAAAAAGCTTTTGCGGTCGGCGCCCTCGACGCGGGCCACGACGAGGTACTTGCCCTCGTGCTTGATGGCGCCCGCGTTGAAAACCGCGTTGATGCCCATGCGCTCCAACAGGCGCGGGTTCGCCTCCGGGTCGAGGTCGTAGCGCCATTCGGGAGGCGTGTGCGCGGCCGTGAGGATGGGGTGCGCCCAGCGCTCGAAAACGCCGTTGCCACCCTCGACAGGCGTGTTGGGGCGCGACACGAGCGCCTCGTAGCCGTCGAAAAGCGCCTCGACGCCGGCCTGAAACGTCTCGTCGGCAGCGGGCGGAGGGGAGGAAAAGAGGTTCATGAGAAGGCAGGTTCGGTAGCGTAGAGGCGCACAGGGTAATACATCGAGGGCGCGCGGGAAACGCTTTCGTCAATATATTTTAGTAAATATTTGCGCGCCGCGCCAGCCCCCTGAAAACGCTTTTGCAGCCCGCGCTGCGCCTTTACCTTGTGGCGCCCCCTGCCCCACCCTTCTCCTTTTGCCCCATGCGACGTTTCCCGCAACCTCTCGCCGCGCTCGCCTTTTTTGTGGCCGTCCCCCTTGCCGCGCACGCGCAGTCCGCCGCCCCCGTGGACGCCGTGAGCCCGCTCGTGGGCACGCAGTCCACGTATGCCCTGTCGTACGGGAATGTGTACCCCGCCATTGCGCGGCCTTTCGGCATGACGGCGTGGACGCCGCAGACGGGCAACGGCGGCTGGACGTACGGCTACGCCGACACGCACCTGCAGGGCTTTCGCGCCACCCACCAGCCCTCGCCGTGGATGGGCGACTACGGCCGCCTCACCATTGCGCCCATGACGGGGCGCCCCATCGCCGACGCCGACGCCCGCGCCTCGGCCTTTACGCACTGCACCGAAACGTCGCACCCGTACCTGTACCGCGTCCACCTCGACCGCTACGGCATTGGCGCCGAGGTGACGGCGACGCCGCGCGCCGGGCTGCTGCGCTTTGCGTTCTCGACGGCGGACTCGGCGTTTGTCGTTTTCGACGCCTTCGACCGGGGCGCCGAAATCTCTTTCGATGCCGCCCGGCAGCGCGTCGAGGGCTTTACCCGCTCCAACTCGGGCGGCGTGCCGGACGGCTTCGCCCTTTACTTCACAGTTGACGTGAGCCGCCCCTTTACCGCTTCGGGCGCGTGGACGGACGGGCAGCGACGGGATGGCGCCGGGCCGTTCGCGGGCCAGAAGGTGCAGGGCTTTCTGGGCTTCGCCGCCCGCCCCGGCGACACGCTCGAGCTGCGCGTGGGCACGTCGTTCATCAGCCCCGAGCAGGCCCGGCTGAACCTGGAAAAAGAGGTCGGCAGCCATTCGTTCAGCGAGGTCGTCGCCGAAAGCCGCGCCGCGTGGAACGACGAACTCGGGCGCATCGAAATCGAAGGCGCAACCAGCGCGCAGCGCACCGTCTTTTACACCGCCCTCTACCGGACGCTGCTGTTTCCGCGCATGTTCTACGAGTACGACACGGCGGGCCAGCCCCACTACTACAGCCCCTACGACGGGCAGGTGCACGCGGGCGTGATGTACACCGACAACGGCTTCTGGGACACCTTCCGCGCCGTTTATCCCTTTTTCACCCTGATGTACCCCGACCGCGACGCCGAGATCATCCGCGGCCTCGTTGCCGCCTACCGCGAGGGCGGCTGGCTGCCCAAGTGGATGAGCCCCGGCTACCGCAACGTCATGATCGGCACGCACACGGCCTCCGTCATCGCCGACGCCTACCGCAAAGGCATCCGCGACTTCGACGCCGAGACGGCGTACCAGGCCATGCGCAAAGACGCGATGGACGAAGGGGGCGGCAACGGGCGCGGGCGCGAGGGCATCGCCCTCTACAAAACGCTGGGCTACGTGCCCACCGACCGCGTCCACGAGGCGACGGCGCGCACGCTCGAATTCGCGTACGGCGACTGGTGCGTGGCGCAGATGGCCCGCGCCCTCGGCCACGACGACGACGCGCAGCTTTTTTTCAGCCGCTCGATGAACTACCGCCACGTCTTCGACGGCAGCGTGGGTTTCATGCGCGGGCGGCTCGAAAGCGGCGCCTGGCGCCCCCACTTCGACGCGACCGAGTGGGGCGGCCCTTTTACCGAGGGCTCGGCGTGGCACTACACGTGGTCGGTCATGCACGACCCCCTCGGGCTGGCCGGCCTGATGGGCGGGCGGGCGCCGTTTGCCCACCTCATGGACTCCGTCTTTGCCACGCCGGGCACCTTTAACGTGGGCGCCTACCGGGGCGTCATCCACGAGATGACCGAGATGACGCTGGGCGGCATGGGCCAGTACGCGCACGGCAACCAGCCCATCCAGCACATGATTTACCTGTACAACTGGGCCGGGCAGCCGTGGAAAACGCAGTACTGGGCGCGCGAGGCCATGAACCGACTCTACAAGCCCACCCCCGACGGCCTGCCGGGCGACGAAGACCAGGGGCAAACGTCGGTGTGGTACGTCTTCAGCGCCCTCGGCTTTTACCCCGTGGCGCCGGGCGAGCCGTACTACGCCCTCGGCGCGCCGCTTTTCACCCGCGCCCGGCTGCACCTGCCCGGCGGCAAAACCCTCACCATCGAAGCCCCGGACAACAGCGCCCGCAACCGCTATGTGCGGGGCGTCCGGCTGGACGGGCAGCCCATCGCGCGCAACTGGCTGGGCCACGACGAGCTGATGGCGGGCGGCACGCTGCACTTCGACATGGGCGCCGCGCCCGACTCGTCGTGGGGCAGCAGCCCCGAAAGCGCGCCCTATTCGCTCTCGAACACGCTGGCGGCGGCGATGCCCTTTGTCGCCGCGCCCGACGATGCCGACGTATCGCCCGGCGGCGCCGTCACCCTCGCCACGACGACAAGGGGCGCGGCGATCCATTACACCCTCGACGGGACGGAGCCGGGCACCCTTTCGCCCCGCTACTCGGCGCCCGTCAGGCTGCTATCGGGCAGCAGGCTGCGCGCCCGCGCCTTCCACCCCGGCCTCGCCCCCAGCCTCGTCTTCGCCCTGGATGTGCCCTGAGGCCGGGCCGCGTCAGTAGTACAGCCAGTGCCAGCGCACGCCGCGTCCGCCCATTTCGAGGGCCGGCGCGGGCACGCGCACAAACGAGAAAAACGTGCGCACGGGCACCAGCCAGCGCGGCACGGGAATGCGCCGGACGAGGTCGAGGTCGGGGCCAACGAACACCTGCCGCCGGTGGCGCGTGGGCAGGTCCTGCCCTTTGAAACGCGGCTCGGCCAGCCCCGAGATGGGGTGCGCCAGCCCGCTGCCACTGTAACCCAGCGCGATGCCCAGCCAGTCTGGCCAGCGCTGCTGCAGGCGCTCGGGCATCCAGCGCTCGGGGTAGATGGCCAGCCAGTACGAGATGCCGTCGTAGTCTTTGATGGCGTTGCCGGCGTATTGCAGCACCGCGTTGCCCGACACGGAGGCGTCGTAGTAGGGCGAGCGGTGGTACGAATACCTGGCCTCGAACCAGCCCAGCCCTTCGGGATAGGCCACCTTGAGCCCACCCACGACGCCGCCCGCGACGTTGGCCAGGATGTCGGTGCGCGAGGCGCCATACGCCTGGTCGAAGCCGTCGAAAAACTCGATCTGCGTCTGGAACAGGGCACTTACGGCGCCGCCGAACAGGCCGGCGCGCCCGTTCGAGAGGCCCGCCCAGCGCCCGTACGCGCCAAACACGCGCGCCAGCTGCCAGGCCACGAAAAAGTGGCCCAGCTTGTCCTGCTGCACGTAGTTGTGCCAGTCGTCGAGCCAGCCGTCGTCGTGGAGGCCGGGGGTGTCGCTGTACCAGTGCCACGCCACGCGGTCGCCGCTGTACCACAGGTCGGCCAGGCCCGCCATCACGAGGGCGTCGCCGGCGGCGAGGGCGCCCAGCCCGCCGTAAAAGCGGACGGGCCGGAACACGCGCGCGGCCCGCGTCGCCTCGCTGGAGTCGCGCGGTGCGGCCAGCAGCATCGCGGCGGGCACTTCTGCGTCACGGCTTGCCGGCACCCGCAGCGCCGTCAGCCCGACGGCGGCGCGGGCGGGGATGGGACGGGCCGCAGCACCCGGGGCGCCGGCCCCCAGCAGCGCGCCCACGAGGGCGCACGTCAGAAAAAGACGCATAAATAACCAGGCAGATTGGTGGACGCCCAAGTGGTACCCGGCAGCGTCAGTGCGCGCCGCCGGCCACGCCCAGCTGCTCCGTCGCATCCTGGATCATGGCGTGGGCACGCCTCATCGAATCGCTTTCGGCATAGACGCGCAGCACGGGTTCCGTGCCCGACGCGCGCACGAGCAGGGCGCCGTCGCGCGTGGTGAACTTGAAGCCGTCCATCGTCTCGGTTTTCTCGACAGGGGCGCCGCCGACGCTCGACAGCCCCTCGCCCGACAGCTTTTTGAGGACGGCCTCTTTTTTCTCGTTCGTCGTGTGCACGT
This sequence comes from uncultured Rhodothermales bacterium, assembly GCA_965365535.1. Classification (GTDB taxonomy): domain Bacteria; phylum Bacteroidota; class Rhodothermia; order Rhodothermales; family BA12; genus CBDUCD01. The sequence continues at coordinate 22,443 of CBDUCD010000009.1, forward strand.
CCACGCGGGCGTTGTAGTGGGGGCCAAACTCGTCGTAGAGTTCCTGCACGAGTTCCGACAGCTTTTTGCCGCGCTTTACCATCATCTCGACAACCAGCAGCCCGATAAACGTGCCGTCGCGCTCGGGGATGTGACCTTTGACGGCCATGCCGCCCGACTCCTCGCCGCCGATGAGCACGTCCTCCTCGACGATTTTCTGGGCGATGTACTTGAAGCCGATCTGCGTCGTCTCGACGGGCAGGCCGTAGCGCTCGCCAATGACGTCGAGCATGTGCGTCGTCGAAAACGTCTTGACGATGGCGCCCGAAAGGCCGCGCTGCTGGTGGAGGTATTTGGCGAGCAGCGACAGGAGCAGGTGCGAATCCACGAACACGCCGCGCTCGTCGAACATGCCGATGCGGTCGCTGTCGCCGTCGTTGGCGATGCCCACGTCGCACCCTTCCGACACGATGGTGGCGGCCAGCTGGGCGAGGTTTTTCTCGATGGGTTCGGGCGCCTGCCCGTGCATCCCCGGGTTGAGGTCGTGGTGGAGCGCCACCACCATCTCGTTGCCGACGAGTCGGGAGACGAGGCCCTGCCCCGCGCCGTACATGGCGTCGTGGGCGATTTTGAGGCCGCTGTTCTGGATGGCCTCGACGTCGAGGCGCTCGCGGAGCACGTCGAGGTAGTCGGCCATCACGTCGCGCTCTTCGACCAGCCCGTCGGCTTTGAGGTCGGCGTAGGGGCGGAGCGTGTAGCCTGCCGCGCCCGCGGCGTCGTAGCGGCGCTCGACGTCGTCTATCATCTCGGGCGTGGCCGGCCCGCCAAAGTGCGCCTTGATTTTGAAGCCGTTGTAGGCGGGCGGGTTGTGGCTGGCCGTGATGACGATGCCGGCGCTGCATCCGTAGCCCAGCGTTCCCCACGAGATGGCGGGCGTCGAGGCAACGGTTTCGGCCATGACGACGCGGACGCCGTGCGAGGCGAACACGCGGGCGGCGTGCTCGGCAAAGGCGCGGCCCGCAAAGCGCGTGTCGTGCCCCAGCACGACGGAGGGCGCGGGGTAGTGGTCTTTGAGCCACTGCGCCGTGGCGCGCGAGACGATTTCGAGGTTGACGAAGGTAAAGGTGTCCGCGATAATGGCGCGCCAGCCGTCGGTGCCGAACTTGATGTTCATGGGGAGGGGTGCAGAAGGGTGAAGGGGTGGCCCAAACCTACGGCAGCCGCCGCAGCGGGGCACCGCCGCGTTTGCGCAATACTTGAAAAGCCACGCCCGCCGGCCTGCGCTGGGCGGGCCTGCTGCCTGTTCAGGCGCCCGCGCGCATGAGTTCGCGGGCGCTTTCGAGGGCGGCTTCGGTCACGTCCTCCCCGGCGATAAGGCGCGCCACCTGGTCGGCCCGCTCGTGCTCGCCCAGCCGCCGGAGGTGCGTCCGGGTGCGCTCGCCCTCGACGGTTTTCTCGACGAGAAAGTGCACGTCGCCCAGCGCCGCGATCTGCGGCAGGTGCGTGATGGCGACGATCTGG
>CBDUCD010000010.1:0-23890 GCA_965365535.1 uncultured Rhodothermales bacterium
GGGACGGCACGCACCTCGTCGGGCTGGCGCGCGTGATGACGGACGGCGTGCTGTTTTCGTACCTGTGCGACCTGGCCGTCGAGCCGGACGTGCAGGGGCTGGGCGTGGGCGGCGCCCTGATGGCCGAGGTGCTCCGGCGCTGCAAGGGAACGGAGCTGCTCTTGCGCGACTCCGAGGTGGCGGCGCACTTTTACGAGAAAACCGGCTTTGCCCGCGTGGGCAACGCCTGGGTCATGAAGGCCTGACGCCTGCCGGGGTGGCCACGTGCAGGTGCGCCACGACGCCCTGCACGCCGGGCACGCTGCGCACCAGGTTTATGACGAGCCGCTGGTCGAGCGCGTGCCCCACGGTTCCGTAAAGCGTGACGACGCCGCCGCGCACGTAAAACTGGACGCCTTCGAGGGCGGCGTGCGCCAGGTCGCGCTCGAAGGCGCGGGCGAGGTGGCGCGTCAGCAGGTGGTCGCGCCGCGTGGGGGTGGCGGGGTCGGCGCGCCGCTCGCCCATGGCCGCGACGAGGCGGCCCAGCAGGCGCGCCGGAGCCGGCGCGGGCGGAAGAATATGACGTTCGAGGTCGGCCAGCGGTGCAGAGCGGAAAAACGTGACAAGTGCCCGAAAGTAATGCACTTACCGCCGCAACAGGCGCGGGATCCGGGTGGCGTTTTCCTTTTTGGCAAGGCGCGTGCCAGCCGCCGCAACCGCCCTCAGTTCAGCATCCCCGAAAAGCGGCCCCGCACGTCCTGGCGCGGCTGTTGCAGGCGCAGCAACTCGCGCAGCTTGCCGCTTTTCACCTGGAGCGTGAACGAGTACGACTGGTACGTGCCGAACGGCACCCACGAAAACGACATCTCCCAGCAGTCGAAGTCGCGCAAGATGGCGAGGTTGGACGTGGTGACCTCGCCGGCGAGAAAGTCGTAGCCGCTGCGGGTCTGCACCTTCCAGCGCGGCGTCAGGCTGAAGTCGAGCGTCGTGTTGAGGATGGCGTTGCGGTTTGTGCGCAGGTCGTAGAGCACCTCGCCCGCGATGGTGCGCTGGCGGGGGTAGCGGCTCAGCCCGTACGACAGGTCGGCGGTGAGCGACCACGGAATGCTGAAGTCGGCGTAGGGCGCCACGCCAATGGTTGCCGCGGCACGCTGCGTGGGGTCGAGCGGGTCGAAGGGGCCGCCGGGCTGGTCGCCGGGCGCGAAGCCCTCGAACTGGGCGCGCTGCGAGGGGCGTGGGGCGCCCACGCGCCGGCTCTGCAGGCTGGTGCGGGCGCTCAGCGTCAGACTCGTCAGGCGTGCCAGGCGGAAGCGGCTCAGGTTGAAAACGGGCTCGGCCTGGCGCGGGCCGATGCCGTACGGCGTAAACGTCGAGTTGAGGTTTACATCTACCTGCCCGAACAAACGCGAGCGCGCACTCAGGCTGATGTTGGAAAGCCGCATCGAGTCGGCGGCGAAGTTGTAAGCCGTGTTCACGTTCACGTTCAGCAGGGTGACGGGCTGGCGGCGGCTGGCACCCGCCGTGTCCGTCTCCACGCGCCGCGTCTCGAACACGTTGTCCATGCTGAAGGTCAGGCCCGCCACCTTGCCGCCCTGCACCTCCTGCACGATGGGGTAGCGCACCTGCCGGCCCTGCGCGTCGGTGTAGCGCCGGGTGTAGCCCCACGAGCCGCCGTAGAAATCGGGCCGGTAGGCAAAGCCGACGGACGGGCGGATGGTGTGCCGCAGCCCGTCGTAGCGGCTGACGCGCAGGGGGAAAAGGCCGTAGATCGTCGTGTTCATGCTGACCGACGTGTTGAACTGGCGGAGGGCGAAAAAGCCGCTCTCCAGGGCCGTGCGCACCACGCCCGCCGTGTCCACGTACTGCCGCCGCGTCTGGAGAAACCAGTCCTCGCGGTAGTCGAAGTTGGGCACGAGCGTGGCGCGGAGGGCGCCCACGAGGGGCAACTTCTCCACCTGCACGCTCGCATTCACGGGCACGTTGTGCGACGCCTTGAAGGTGTAGCCCGTGCCCGTCTGGCCCGTCGCCCGGCGGTAGCGGCGGGGCGAGAACAGGGCGTCGAACCACTCGAAAGACGCCGCCTCGGCATCGCCCCGCCGCGCGAGCGTCGTGTCGGGCAGGGGCTGGAAGGCAAACCGGTTGGACAGGTTGCCCGAATACCGGTACGACACCGACCCGAGCAGCGACGGGTCGTCCGCCGCGCCGCGCCGCCGGAAGGGGCGGCGCTCGTTCTGCGACAGCGTGAGCGTGGGCAAGGTCAGGTTTACGCTGCCGGACTGCACCTGCTGCTGCTGCGACAGCGACAGCGTGGCCGACCGGCCCGCGTCGGGCCACCGCACGTTGTAGTTGACGCTGCTCGACACGTTCTGCGTCACGCGGTCGTTGAAGCTCTCCGACGCCGTCCGCAGAAAGCTGCGCGACGACAGGTTGACGTTGCTGTTGAGGCCCGCGCGCTGCCCGAACTGCTGGTTGTGCGACCACACGATGGCCGTTGTCGAGAAGGACGAGAAGTTCAGGTCGGTCCGCTCACCGTTGTTGTTGCGCCCGTACGTGACGGCAAGCTGGCCGCTGTAGTAGTAGCGCCGGTTGTAGCGGAACGTGGGCTTCACCTCCCAGCTTCCCCGCGTCCAGAAGCCGCCGCGCAGTTGCAGGTCGGCAAAGTCGCTCAGGGGCCAGTACCAGCCGAAATCGCGCAGGTAGAAGCCGCGCTCGTCCTCGCCGTACTGCGGCGCGAGCGGGCCGGCGCGGCGCCCCTCCACGTTCGGCAGCACGCCAAAAGGCAGCCACAGGGGCGTCGGAATGTTGAACAGGAAAAGCTGGATGGGGCCGGTGTAAATCCACTTGTCCTGCACCTTCATCCTATCCGAGCGCAGCGAATACGACGGGTCGTCCACGCACGGGCACGTCGTATAGACGCCCTGGCGGACGTAGAGCGTGCTGTCCTTGTCCACCTTCACGACGCGGGCGCGCAGAAAGCCGTCGTCGAGCTGCGTCCGGGCGTCCTGAAAGCGCCCGCGCTCGGTTTTGAGGTTGAAGGCGATCTGGTCGCTGCTGAACTGCTGGCCTTCCTGCTTGAACTGCGGGCGGCCCACCAGGCCCGTGTCGGTGGCGAGCCCCTGGGCGCGCAGCTCGTCCTGGCCCAGCAGCACCTGCACGCGGTAGGCGTCGAGCGTGAGGGCGCCGTACGTGATCTTGGCGTCGCCCGTCGCCGTCGCCGTGTCGCCCGCCGCGCTGAAGACGAACACGAGCGAGTCGCGGGCGGTAAGCACGACGGGCTTGTCGGGCTGGTTGGAAGCGGGGCTGGCCGGTGCGGCCTGCTGCGCCCGCGCCGGAAAGGCGCAGCAGAGCAGGCTACTCCACCACAGCAGGCGAACGATCATCGGCCGCTTCGAAAAGGAGATGCGCGGCACCCAGCATCCCGGCCTCGTTGCCCAGGGTTTCCTGCAGGATTTCGACGCCGTCGCGCATCCCCTTGAGAACGTACTGGCCAACGGTTTCGCGCGCGGGCTGGAGGATGAAGTCGCCCGCCGCCGAGATGCCACCGCCGACGATGACTTTGCGGATGTCGAGCAGGTTGATGGCCGAGCCCAGCCCGGCGGCCAGCTTCTGCCCCGCCCACGCCAGAATGGCGCACGACGTTTCGTCGCCGGCCTGCGCGGCCTCGTGCAGGTGGCGCGGCGTGAGCCCTTCCAGGTCCTCGCCCAGCATCTCGAAAAGCAGGCTCTCGGGGTGCGCCCGCAGCATCACGCGCGCGTGGTCGGACAAAAAGCGGATGCCCAGGTACGCCTCGACGGCGCCGCGCACGCCCGAGTTGGCCTTTGGCCCGTCGTAATCAATCGTCATGTGGCCGAGTTCGCCGGCAGCGCCGTGCGTGCCCCGGAAAATGCGGTTGTTGTAGATGATGGCCCCGCCCACGCCCGTGCCCAGCGTCACCATGATGAATGACGGGAACGGGCGCCCGGCGCCGTAAAACGCCGACCCCAGCCCGGCCACATTCGCGTCGTTCTCGACGACGACGGGCAGCGCGGCGCCCAGCCGCGCCTGGAGCTCGGCGCGCACGTCCACGACTTTCCAGCCCGGCAGGTTGGGCGGGTACGCGACGGTCGTCCGCTCCAGGTTGAGCACGCCCGGCGCGCCGATGCCGACGCCTTCGATGCCTTCGAGGCCGACCTGCTGCGACACCTCGCGCACCAGGGCTGCCACCACGTCGAGCACGTGGTCGGGGCCGCGCTCGGCGTCTGTCAACCGGCTGGCTTCGTGCACGATGCCGGCGTTGCGGCGCACGAGGGCGGCCTTCGCCGACGTCCCTCCCAGATCTATTCCAACGGCAAACACAGTCTTACTCGCTTTTGACGGGGTACACGGTTTCGCCCGGGCGCCTCATGCCGTACTGCTCGCGGGCCACGCGCTCGGTCACCTCGGGCGTGTCCACGGATTCGAGGGCCTGCTGGAGCTTTTCCAGCTCGCCTTCGAGCCGGGCGTTTTCGGCCTTTTTGGCGTGCAGCTCGTACGTCCAGCGGGCGCGGCGCAGCAGGCTGTGGCTGTCGAAAAAGGCCACCCAGCCCAGCACGAGCAGGGCGCCACCCAGGAGCAGCCGGCGGCCAATGGGGCGCAGAGCGGGCGTAGGCATGGGCGCAGAAAAGGGGCGTGGGTCGCCGCACATGATACGACCCACGCCCGCAGCGTACAACGCCGATCAGAAGCGGAACGCGCCCAGGCCGGGGAACAGCGCCGCCTCGTCCAGCTCCTCCTCGATGCGGAGCAGCTGGTTGTACTTGGCGATGCGGTCGGAGCGGCTGGCCGAGCCCGTCTTGATCTGGCCGGCGTTCGTGGCCACGGCCAGGTCGGCAATGGTCGTGTCCTCGGTTTCGCCCGAGCGGTGGCTCACGACGGCCGTGTAGCCCGCCTTGTGCGCCATCTCGATGGCTTCGAGCGTCTCCGTCAGCGTACCGATCTGGTTGACCTTGATGAGGATCGAGTTGGCCGTCTTTTCCTCGATGCCGCGCGCGAGGCGCTCGGGGTTGGTCACGAACAGGTCGTCGCCGACGAGCTGGACCTTGCTGCCCAGGCGCTCGGTCATCAGGTGCCAGCCCGCCCAGTCGTTTTCGGCCATGCCGTCTTCGATGGAGATGATGGGGTACTTCTCGACCCAGCCCGCCCAGTACTCGACCATCTCCTCGGACGAGCGCTTGCGGCCCGGGTCGCTTTTCCAGAAAACGTAGCCGCCGTCGCGGTACATCTCGCTCGAAGCGGGGTCGAGGGCGATGTACACGTCCTCGCCCGGCTTGTAGCCCGCCTTTTCAATCGCCTCGATAACGGCTTCGATGGCTTCTTCGTTCGAGCCGAGGTTGGGCGCGAAGCCGCCCTCGTCGCCGACGGACGTGTTGAGGCCGCGCTTTTTGAGGACGCCTTTGAGGGTGTGGAAAATCTCCGTGCCCATGCGCAGCGCGTCCGAGAACGTCTCGGCGCCCGCCGGCATCACCATGAATTCCTGCATGTCCACGGTGTTGTCCGCGTGCTGGCCGCCGTTGAGGATGTTCATCATGGGCAGGGGCAGCATCCGGGCGTTGGGGCCGCCGAGGTAGCGGTAGAGCGGCAGGCCCGCCGTCTGCGCCGCCGCCTTGGCCACGGCAAGCGACACGCCCAGAATGGCGTTGGCGCCGATGGACGACTTGTTGGGCGTGCCGTCAATGTCGATCATCGCGTTGTCGATGATGACCTGCTCGAAGACGCTGTAGCCGCCCAGCTCGGGGCCGAGCTTTTCGTTGACGTTTTCGACGGCCTTGCGGACGCCCTTGCCCATGTAGCGGTCTTTCTCGTCGTCGCGCAGCTCGACGGCTTCGTGCTCGCCCGTCGAGGCGCCGCTGGGCACGGCGGCGCGGCCCACGATGCCGCTGGCGGTTTCGACCTCGACTTCGACGGTGGGGTTGCCGCGCGAGTCGAGAATTTCGCGGGCGCGGACGTCGGTGATGAATGACATGTTTGCGGGGGTCTGGTGGAGTGAGGGGGCAAAATCGCCTGCGCCCCGATCTGGAACAAGCGGTAACGAAAAACCCCGGAGGTCTTCAAAGACCACCGGGGTTTGCCGGGCAGAACCGCCCCGCGTGTTTGCTGCTGCTTACTTCACCGTCGTCCGCTCGGTCACGCCGCAGGCCGTCACGCTGACGCCCTGGCCCGCGCTCATGTTGCGGAAAAAGAGGTCTTCCTTGGACGGGTACGAGCCCCGGATGCGGCCAATGCGCTGGGCGGCCTCGTCGGCGACGCTGGGGTCGCGCTCGCGGGCGCGGGCGTAGTAGTCCGTCGCGAGCCAGTACACCTGCCGCCCCTCGAACGAGCCGCTGCCGCACGACGCGATGATGTCGCCGATGCCGAGAATGGCGCGCCCATAGTTGGGGTCGAGGCCGAGGGCCTTGTTGTAGGCGCTGCGCGCCGCGCCCAGGTTGCCGGCCCGGTGCTGGTACGTGCCGATGTTGAAGTACAGGTCGCGCTGCTCGTCGGGGTCCGTCGAGGCTTCGATGGCTTTGTTGAACAGCTCGATGGCGCCGCTCACGTCGTCGCGCTCGGCGCGGATGCCGGCCAGGATGCGGTACATGCGGACGGAAGGATCGGCTTCGAGGCGGGCCAGAATCTGCGGCTCCAGCTCCTCCATCTTGGCCGTGTCGCGCATCTTGATGGCCAGGTCAATGACCTCGTTGAGGGCCTCCTCGTTGTTCGGGTCGGCGGCAAGCTGCTCCTGGTAAAAGGCGTACTTCTCCTCGTCGTTGGCGAAAAGCTGCCCCATGAACCGGTCCACGTAGTTGGTGAGCGTGGTGTCGGAGGGGAAGCGCTCTTTCACCTCCTTTGCAAAGCTGAGCGCGCCCGAGCGGTCGTTGTTCTGGAGCAGGTCGGCAAAGAGATACTGGATGGTGTAGGCGTCCGTGCTGTCGGGCTGCATCTGGTAGGCTTCGCGGTAGAGCTGCGCCACCTCGGGCTGCCGCTGGGGCATCGTCTCGGCGTGGGCCTGGAGAAAGCGTCCCTTCTCGACGTTCGCGAGCGCCTTGTTGACGGAGATGCCGCCGGCTTCGAGGACGGGCAGCATGGCGTCGTAGGTGACGAGGACGGAGTCGTAGTAGGCGGCCTTGGCTGCCGGGTCGGCTGCCTGCTCGGCCATGTGCTCATAGACTTCCATCAGGCGGCGGAAGTTTTTGTCGTTGTTGCTCGGGTAGAGCGGCGCGCACGCAATCGTCCAGCGCAGGTAGGGCATGGCGTCCTTGTACGCCTCGTTTTTGAACGACTCGTAGTAGAGCGAGTAGTTGGTCGCCTTGGCGACGTCGTCCACCTCGCCACACGCGACGCTGAACATCTGGGCGCGGGCCGACGGCACGGCGACGGCCAGCAAGAGCAGGGGGAGGAAAAAGGCTCTTTTCAAAGTGGCATTCATGGGAAGGGGGGACGAATCCCGATGGATGGATGGGCTTGAAAGCTAAGACACGGAGCGGTTTAGCGGAGTTTCTGGCGCTCGAACCACCGTTCGCCGATATTCACGATCAGCCCGATCCGGTAGTACCGATCCTGCACGAGCAGGTTTTCCGCTTTGCCGCGTGTGCCGGCTTCCAGATTCAAATCAAGCTGCGTGCCGGGCAGGAGGGTGGGCAGGCTCAGCCCGCCCGTGACGGCGACGGTAGCGAGGGTGTAGCCCGCAATGGGGTCCACGTAGCCCTGGTCGTAAAAGGCGCCCAGCCGGTACGAAATACGCCTGAGATACGCGCCTGAGGGCCTGTTTCCGGCGGGATACAGCTCGATGCCACCCGAGACGCGCACCCGGTCGGCCATGCGGCTTTCGCCGTCGGGTGTGTAGCCGGGAAAGGCGAGGTTGGCGCTGAAAGACGACCACGGCTCGTAGCGCCCATCGGCCACAAACGTCCACCGATTGCCCACGGAATAGGACACTCCGCCCGCCAGGGCAAGCGGCAGCGTGGCGTGGCTGCGCGCCGAGACGGCGAGGGTGTCGCGGTCGAGGCTTTCGCCCAGCGACTGCACGCGCCGCCCGACGAGCCGCGCCGGCGACGTGACGGAGGCGCCAAAGCTGAACGCATTGCCCGCCCCGCCGACGCCCGCAAAGCGGCCCTGCACGCCCACACTTGCAATCAGCCCCGACAGGCGCGTCGTGTTGTCGAGCGTGCTGTTGGTGTAGCCACCCGTGGCAAAGGTGGTGCGGCGCTTGTCCTCGATGAGTCCCCACAGCCCGCCCACCGTGGCGCCGAGCCGCAGGTTTCTGGTGACGACGGCGCCCAGCCCCACGTCCACGCGGTGGAGGCCGCCGCCGCCCTCGAACGAGACGTTGTAGCGCGCCGAGTCGCCCGTCTCCGCGTCGAACAGGGCGCCGGGCTGCCGCACCTGGTACGAGACGCGCGTGTACGGCGCGTACTGCACGCCCACGCCCATCTTGAAGTCTATGAGGGGAAAGGCGATCTGCACGGCGCCCAGCGCGCCGTCCGACAGGCGCGTCTGGTTTTCGGCTGCGTCGCTGATTTCGATGCCTTCGAGAAAGCCGCCCAGGCTGAGCCGCGTCAAGACCTGGTTGGACAGGCTCGCCGGGTTCGTGAACGAGACGTAGGCGGGCGACGAGAGGGCGTAGCCGCCGCCGCCCAGCGCCTGCGCCCGCGCGGACGAGAGTTCGAGGAGTTCGCCCAGCCCGTAACGACTGTAGAGCGAGCCGTTGTAGGCGTTCTGCGCGGCAAGCGGTAACGCGGCCCCCGCGAGCAGCATCAGGCAGAGAAAAAGGCGCATGGGTGGGCGGGCGTTAGTCGGAGGAAACGGTGGTGAACGCGAAGCGCGGCGCCTCGGGGGTGCCCGGCGCGCGCAGCAGCAGGGCGTTCAGCGTTCCACTGGCAGGGGGCGGCTGCACGAGCAGGGCCTGCACGGGCGAAGTCTGGCCGCGCAGCAGCAGCTGGCCCACCGCCGTCAGGCGCGCGCCGGCCAGCGTGAGGGTGGCATCGTCCGCGAGCTTGCCCGTCACGCGCAGCAGGAAATCGCCGTTGCTGCCAAAGATCACGCCGCCCTTTTCGTCCAGCCCGATGGCCTCGACTTCGCGCAGGAGGGGCCGCACGAATCCCGGCGGCGTGTTTTTGAGCACGAGCGTGTCGGCGATGAGTTCGAGGGCGAGGCGGCTGAGGGCACTTTTCTGGAAAGGCAGCCCGCCGAAGTCGAGGCCGACGCGGTAGCTGCTCCAGCCCCGCGTGGTGTCGCCGGGCGCCTGGCGGCCCATGCCATCTTGCAGCAGCACGTAGCCGTCGGGGATGTTGGGCTGCCCCAGCCGGCGCGTCGTCGTAATCGTCTTGGCGCCGCGAAAAACGACCGTGTCCTGCCCCGCAATGGCGTAAAGGCGGACGCCGGTGGGCGCGTAGCCCAGCACCGCGTTGCCGCCGGTGGGGTTGAGCTTGAAGCCGTGGAACGTGGTGGCCACGGCCAGCCCGCGCAGCGTGGTGTCGTTGGCGGCCACCCACGCGGCGGGCAAGGGCACGCGCACGAGCGTGTCGGGCAGCGGGTACGAAAACGCCGTCACCACGCCGCCCGCCGCAATCGTCGTGTCAGTCGTGGCGCCTGCCTGGACGAACTCGTCGGTGAGGCTGCGTAGCTCGTAGGCGACGGGCGCCGTCGTGTCGCCGTACACGTAGCGGTAGGCGAGTTCGAGGTAGGCGCCCGTGAGGGCGTTCTGCCGGAACTGCGACACGACGCCGTTGCCAAAGGCCACGGGTTCGCCGAAATCCACGTAGCCCTCGGCGCGGATCGTGGCCAGCAGCGGGTCGTCCACCTCGCCGGCCAGCACCAGGGCGGCGCCGCCGCTGATCTCGTCGTCGCCCGCAAAGGCAAAAGGCGTGGCGGGCGCGCGTTGCAGCGTGGGGTTGCCGCCGGCTCCGCTGCCCACCAGGCCCAGGCCCACATTTGAAGGGTCGTCGCAGGCAGTAAGGGTTGCCGCAGCCATCAGCAGGAGCGGCAGCACACGTCGAAGCATAACTTGGCGATAAAGGTGAGGCGGGAGACAGCTTCTCCAACGGGACGCCCCGGAAAAATCGTATCGCACCGCGCGCGGGCGGCAGCAGCAAAAACCCCGCGACAGGGCGCGGGGCGGAAGAGGGGCGCCCTATGCTACGCCAGCGCGCGGGTTTCCGCGCCGCCGGGAGTTCACAGGCGGGGTTTTACACGGGTACTTCACCCAGCACGTCGTCGTACACGGCCGTCGCGTCTTCGAGCACGCGGTCGGCGCCGGTAAAGCGCGGGCCGTCGCCCTCATGGCCGGGCGGCAGCAGCACCGCGTCGGCAAACTCGCGGGCGACGGCTTCGAGGGTGCGCGGCTCCAGGTCGGCGCCGTCGTGGCCAATGGTCGAGAGCAGGGCGGGGGCAAAGCGCGTCGTGGCGTCGAGGCCGTCGGGCGTGAAGACGATTTTGGCCTGCCCGAGCAGCTCGTCCTGCGCGTAGTCCGTCCGGATGAGGTAGGGCACGAACGAGGCCGCCCATCCAAAGGCGTGGACGACGTCGGGCGACCAGCCGAGGTTGTGGATGGTGCGCAGCGCCGCGCGTCCGAAAAAGAGGGCGCGCTCGGCGTTGTCCTCGAAAACGGCGCCCTGCTTGTCGGCAAAAGCGCCTTTCCGCTTGAAATAGCGGCTGTTTTCCATGAAGTACACCTGCAGCCGGATGCCCGGAATGGAGGCGACTTTCACCTTGAGCACTTCCTTCTGGTCGCCCACGAGCAGCTCGGCACCCGAAAGGCGGATCACTTCGTGGAGGCGGTTGCGGCGCTCGGAAATGGTGCCGTAGCGCGGCATCATGATGCGCAGTTCGTAGCTGCCGTTTTCCTGGAGCTTTTCGGGAAGGGTGCGGACGATCTGCGCGATGTCGGTCGAGGGCATGAACGGGGCGGCCTCGCTGGCGACGAACAGGACTCGCGTCGGGGTGGGCATATAAAGCCGGGATTAGTCGGGGCGGTAGAGGGGGCGCGATCCGCCGGGGGAACTGCTGCCGGGCTAAATTTAAGAAATCCGTCTATTTTCATCAACCGCGAAGCGGCGCGGCGCTTTATCTCTGCGCAAAATCCCGCCCCCATGCCCCGTCCCCTGCTGCTTTTCGATGGCGTCTGCAACCTGTGCAACGGCGCCGTGGACTTTATCCTGCGCCACGAGGCGCGGCCCGTGCTGCAATTCGCGTCGCTCCAGTCGGCGGCAGGCGTGGCGGCGCTGGCGGCGTGCGGGCTGCCCGAGGGCTACCTGGCAAGCCTGGTGCTGGTGGAAAACGGCGTGTGCTACCGGGGCAGCCTGGCAGCGCTGCGGGCGGCCTACCACATGGGCGGCGCGTGGCAGGCGCTGTGGGCGCTGCGGTTCGTGCCCGAAGCCATCCGCGAAGGGATTTACAACACCATCGCCGCGCAGCGCTACCGGCTTTTCGGCCAGCGCGACACGTGCCGGCTGCCCACGCCCGACGAGCGGGCGCGCTTTCTGGGCTAGGGCGGGCCGTCAGCGCGGCGCCTGCTGCTGGAGCAGCTCGAAATAGCGCTTGATGAGGTTCTGGTAGTCGGGCGCGTAGCCGCTTTCGAGGGCGCGGATGAGGTCGCGGCGCAGCTGCTCGGCGGCTTCCGAGGGCGGCGCGGCGCCGGGCTCCGAAGGCTGGTACGGGCGGGCGTCGCGCTTTTCGCGCCGCTCGTCCTCGCCGCGCTGCTGCATCGAGCGCTGCGCTTCGAGCAGGCGCGTCAGGATCTGCTGCTGGCGCTCGACGAGGGGGCGGCTGCCGCCGCGCTGCATCTCCTCGATGGATTCCTCCATCTGCCGGGCGATGTCCTCCAGGTCGCCGAGTAGCTGGCCGCGCGTTTCGGGGTTGCGACTCATCTGCCGAAGCTGGCGCCGCAGGGCGGCCTGCTGCTCGGCCAACTGGCGCATCCGCTGCTGGCCGTCCGTCGAGAGGCGGTCGCCCTGCATGTCGTTGAGCATCTGCTGGATCTGGCCGTTGAGCTGCTGCTGCTGGCCCGTCATCTGGCCCAGCTGTTCAAGCATCTGCTGGAGCGACGGCTGGCCGCCCGAGCCGCTGCCGGGCTGGCCGCTCATGGCCTGCTGGAGCATGTCGGAGAGGCGGAGCGCCAGCTCGTTGAGGCCCGTCATGGCGGCTTTCTGGTGGCCGGCGGCCTGGGGCGGGCGCCGCTCGCCCAGCTCGGACGTGGCGCGCGTCATCTCGCGGCGGGCCTCGGCCGTCAGGCGCTGCACCACGCGGCTCACGTTGGGCAGGCGGCGGGCGATGGCCTGGATGGAGTCGCTGACGGTCTGGAAGCTTTCCGACAGGGCGGTCTGGCGGCGGGCGGCGTCGCGCAGCGCGGGGCTGTCGGGGCTGCTGCCCTGCGTCGAGAGCCGCAGCGACTCCTGCTGCTCCGACAGCCGCAGCACGTCGTCGAGGGCGCGGCGCAGCGCCTGCACGTTGGCCTGGGCCTGCTGCTGCTGCATCTGGCCTTTCATCTGCCGGAGCTGCTGCTGCATCTGGCGGAGCTGCTGCTGCATCTGCTGCTGCTGCTGCTGCTGCCGGGGGCCGGTTTCGCCTTTTTCGAGCTGCTCGCTGTTCTCGTCCATCTGCTCGGAAAGCTGCTGCTCGTCCATCTGCTGCGAAAGCTGCTCCATCTCGTCGCGCGGGGCCGACGGGCTTTCCTGCATTCGCTGCTCGGTCTCGCGGATCTGCTTTTCGAGCTGCCGCATCTCGTCGGCGCTGCGCTGCTGCTCGGCGGCGAGTTGCTGGGCGGCGTCCTGCTTTTCGGACGGGGTCTGGCGGGCGCTTTGCTCCTGCTGGGCCCGCGTCTCCTCCTGAAGCTGCTGCTGCTGCTCGGCCAGGCTCTCGGCGCGGCGGGCGGCTTCTTCGAGTTCCTGCTGGATGCGCAGGTTTTTGAACAGTTCGAGGGCGCGCTCCAGCCGCTCGCGGTACTGCTGCTCGTTGAACTCGAACTGCTCGAAAGAGCGCTCCATGTTTTCCAGGTCGAGGTTTTCGAGCGCCTCGCGCAGCTTGTCGAGGGCCTCGCGCAACTCGGGCGCGTCAATCTCCTCCATCACCTGTTGCAGCTTGCGGTACTGCTCGAGCGTCTCGGGCGTGACGAGGTGCTGGTCGCGCATTTTCTCGGCCACGTCCTGCATCGTCTCGGTCAGGTTTTCGAGCTGCTCGGACAGCCCTTCCTGCTGCGCTTTGAGCGATTCAAGTTGGCGCGTGTCCTCCCAGTCGCCTTCCTGCTGCTGCCGGAGTTCGTCGCGCAGGCGCTCGAAGTTTTCCTTCGCCGCGTCGCTCTGCCGGACGAGGTCTTGCAGGTCGTCCTCGGCGCCGTCCTGCGTTTCGTCGAGGGCGTCGTACTGCTCGGCGAGCGACTGGAAGACCAGTCGGTACAGGGCCGTCTGCGCGGTTTTGAAGCCCGCCACGGCGTCGTTGTCCCACACCTGCAAGCGGTACTCGACGACGTCGCCGGGCAGCAGGTCGAGGCCGGCAGGGCGCAGCCGCCAGCTGAAGGCCCCCGCCTGGTCGAGCTGTCGCGGGTTTTCGAGGGGCAGGCGCCGCGTGGAAAACGTGTCGGAGGGGGCGCCGAAACGCCGCTCGGCGATGCGGTACACGAGCGCGAGCCGGCTGAAGCCGAAGTCGTCGGTGATCTGAAAACTGAGGGGGACGCGGAGCGAGTCGTCCAGCTCGAAATCCGTCTGGGGCGCCGTGAGGGCAACCGTCGGCGGCTCGTCGCGCAGCGGCGTGATGGTGTACGCGATGGGGTCGCGGCTGTCGAGCCCATTCTGGCTGCGCGCCACGACGCGGTACTGGCCGGCGCCCTGCACGCGGAAGGCGCCGCGCGCCCGGCTGCCATCGTCGAGGGCGAGCGGCACGCGGCCCACCCCGAAGTCGAGCGCCACCTCCACCACGTCCGCGCCGTCAACCGTCGCCTCCACGTCCACGCGGCTGCCCGGCAGCGCCGTCACGTCGCCCACACCGGCGGGCAACCGCTGCCGCGCCAGGCCGGTGTAGGCCGGCGGCGTGACCGTCACCTGGACGCCACTCACCACGGGCCGCTCGACGACTTCGACGCGGTACCACGGGCTTTCGACGGGCAGGGCCACGACGCGGTACTCGATGGGCTGCCGCACGCCCACGACGGCGTGGCGGTACACGCCCGCGCTGTCGGGGAAAAGCGCCGTCTCGTCCGTCGCCGTCTCGCCCACGCGCCGCGTCTCGACGGCCAGCCGGGCCGGTCGCACCCTTCCCGACACCTCCACCGTGAGGGCCAGCGTGTCGCCGCGCACGAGCCGGACGCTGCCCGGCGCCACGTCGAGGCCGAAGGGCGCCGGGCGCGCAAACGCGCGCGTGGGCTCGACGAGCCGCGCCGACGCCCGCGTAAACGTGGACGGCGCCGCGAGCCAGAAGATGGCGAGCAGGGCGGGGGCCATCCACGCCCAGCGCAGCAGCCGGCGCGGCGCCTCGAACGCCTCGACGTTTTCGATGGGCAGGGGCGCCAGGTCGGATTCGAGGCGGGCGATGGCGTGCCCCACGAGGGGCGATGGGGCGGCGCTGGCCTGCCCGCGCGCGAGCTGGAGCAGGTTCACCAGGCGGTCGTCCACGCCCTGGAAGTGCTGGCCCACGCGCCGCGCCAGCGCCTCGTCGTCCAGCCCCTTCAGCACGCCCCGGTGGCGCAGCAGCGCCCGCCCGCCCCACCAGGCCAGCAGCCCGAGGGCGGCGCCCACCACGACGGCGAGGGCGGCAAGTCGCGCGGGCGTCGGCATCCAGAAAACGGCTTCGAGGGCGGCGGCCAGCGCCCACAGCGCCGTGGCCGCCGCGAGCGCGCCCACAGCACCCACGGCCACGCCGGCAGCCGTGGTGCGGCGGCGCAGGCGCGCCAGGCGCATCAGCAGGGCGGGCAGGGGGGCGCGCGGCACGTCGTCCATAAAAACCGGGAGGGGTTGGCGCAGAGAACGCCCCTGCAACGACCGTTCGTGCGCCCGGTGCCGCCGCGCCTAGTTCAGCAGCACAAACGCCGCCGCCCCCGCCTGCACGACCAGCGTGACGAACAGCGCGAACACCTGCGCCCCGTTGAAATGACGCGCCGGCTCGAAGGCCCGCCGGATCTGGCTGGACTTTACAAAGCCGCGCCCGTCGCTGCGCCGCAGCGCCCAGATGGTAAAGCAGAACGAGGCCAGCGTCAGCACCAGCGCCCACGGCCCCAGCACGAGCGGCAGGCCGGTGGTGACGAGGGCGGCGCCCAGCGCAAGGACGAAATAGAGCAGCGTGACGTTGCGCGCAAGCATAACGCGAGGGGCAGGTCGGAGGAGGCAGAGGGGTTATTCCGGCGGCCTGCGGGCGCAGCGTCCCGCTCGCCATTACTTTACACGTATAGTACGCCCGCCGCCCCGAACGCGCGTGGAGGCGGCGCGTATTTTCACCACACGCTCACCCCTTCACCCCTACCCCTATGGATCAGATGCTCGCCGTAATCCTCGGCGGCGGCGCCGGCACGCGGCTTTTTCCGCTCACCATGCATCGCTCCAAGCCGGCCGTACCCCTCGCCGGCAAGTACCGACTCATAGACATCCCCGTCTCCAACTGCATCAACTCGGGCGTCGAGCGCATCTTCGTGCTGACGCAGTACAACTCGGCCAGCCTCAACCGGCACATCGCCAACACGTACCGCTTCGACCGCTTTTCCGAGGGCTTCGTCCAGATTCTCGCCGCCGAGCAGACCCCGGCCTCTAACGAGTGGTTCCAGGGCACCGCCGACGCCGTGCGCCGCGTCATGGCCCACGTGGGCAACTACATGCACGAGCAGACGCTGATCCTCTCGGGCGACCAGCTCTACCTGATGAACTACCAGAAGCTGCTCGATCACCACCGCGCCCACAAGGCCGACGTGACCGTCGCCACCATCCCCGTGCGCGCCGAGGAGGCGCCGGCCTTCGGCATCCTCAAAACCGACGAGACGGGGCGCATCACCGAGTTCCACGAAAAGCCGCCCCTCGACCAGCTCGAAGGCAAGGACAGCCCCGTCGAGGCGTCGCTCGAAAGCGAAGGCCGCATCTACCTCGCCTCGATGGGCATCTACATCTTCGAGTCGGAGATGCTCAGGAAAACCCTCGAACACAACCCCGACGACCACGACTTCGGCAAGCAGGTCATCCCCGAAGCCATCAAAACGTGCAACGTCGTCAGCTATCCGTTCAAGGACTACTGGAGCGACATCGGCACCATCCGCTCGTTTTACGAGGCCAACCTGGCCCTCACGCAGGCCAAGCCCGCCTTCAACCTCTACGACGAGACGATGCCGCTTTTCACGAACGCGCGCATGTTGCCGCCGGCCAAAATCCACCACTCGTACATCCAGGACTCGCTCGTGGCCGAGGCCAGCATCATCATCAACGCCCACGTTTCCAACTCCGTCATCGGGCTGCGCTCCTACATCGGGCGCAACGCGACGGTCAAAAACACCGTCATCATGGGGTGCGACTACTACAACTGGCACGACCCCTCGACGCGCTCGCCCGTGCTGGGGCCGCTCTACCCCGGCATTGACGAGGAAACGTACATTGAAGGCGCCATCGTGGACAAAAACGCGCGCATCGGCAAGCGGTGCGTCATCAAAAACCGCGACGGCGTGAACGAGGGCGAGGGGCCGGGCTTCTACATCCGCGACCGCCTCGTCGTCATCCCCAAAAACACCACCATCCCGGACGACACCATTATCTGACCATGCGCCTTTTCCGCCGATTTTTGCTGCCCCTGCTGCTCGTGGGCGCCCTTGCCGGGTGCCGCACCTATGGATCGTACGGCAACGTGGAGGCCCACCGCGACCAGATTCGCGTGGCCGCCCAGGCGTTCGAGGCGTCGCTGGCCCGCAACCAGGCCGACTACCGGCTGCTGGCGGGCCGCGCCGCCGCCAACCCCGCGCTGGCCGGCCCGACGGAGCGCATGGCCGCCCTCGTGGCCGAGCAGGAAACCGCCCTCGCCGAGATCCGGGAAACCCTCGACGGACTCGACGACGAGGACGACTACCGCTGGCTCAACCGCACCTACGGCGCCCTCATCACGCGCCAGCAGATGGTAAACGACCGCTACGCGGACGTGGTGCGCGGCGTGGTGCGCGACACGACGGAGCGCTCGTACCTCGAAAGCGCCATCTCGGCGTCGCGCTTCTCGGTCGTGCCGCCGCAGTACTACCGCGTCAACAACCAGATGCAGGCGCCCTCGCTGGGTGCTGCCGTTGCCCTGCCCGTGCCGCCCGCCCCCGCAGACACGACGGCCCGTGTGGCGCGCTGAATGGTGGGCGCTGGCTCTCGTGCTGGCGCCCGCGCTCGCGGCGCAGCAGCCCGACACGACGCTGCGCCGCTACGCCCTCGCCGAGGTCGTCATCCGGCAGGACGACGGCCCGGCCAGGCCGCTGGCGACGGTGCAAAGGCTGACGCTGGCAGACCTGGTGGCCATTGCGCCGGCAACGGCTGCCGACGCCGTCCGGCTGCTGCCCGGCGCGCACCTGCAGGTGAACTCGCGCGGCGAGGCCCTCGTGTACGTGCGCGGCGCCGCCGAGCGGCAGGTGGCGCTTTTCCTCGACGGCATCCCCCTCAACGTGCCGTGGGATGCGCGCTTCGACCTGAGCCTGCTGCCGGCCTTGCTGCTGGGCAGGGTGGACGTGGTGAAAGGCCCGTTCTCGGCGCTTTACGGCCCCGATGCCGCCGGCGGCGCCGTCGAGCTGGCGACGAAAAGCCTGGCCGCGCCCGGAAATCTCGTCGAGGTCGAGGCCGCAGGCGGGCTGCCCTTGCAGGGCAACGCGGGCCTGAGCCTGCACCACCGGGGCGCGCGGTGGCGCGTGGACGCGGGCGCCGCTGCCCTTGCCCGGCGCGGCGAGGCGGTGCCCGGAGGCGCCCACCTGCCCTTTAGCCAGAGAGGCGGCGCGCTGCGCACCAACACCGACCGGGCGCAGGCCGGCGCGCTGCTGCGGGTGGGCCGCGCCCTCTCGGCGCGCACCGAGATGGCGGCCACCGTCTCTTTCGCCCACGCCGAGAAAGGCGTCGCGCCCGAATCCCACCTCGACCCCGCGCAGGCGTCCGTCCGCTACTGGCGCTACCCCGTGCTCCAGTTCGGCACCCTCGCCCTGGCCGCCGACCACCGCTTTTCGGATCGCTGGCAGGCGCGGGTGCAGGCGTGGCGCACCCTTTTCGCCCAGCACATCCGGCAGTACGCGGGCGTGGATTATGACGAGCCGCTGGCCGAGCAGCGCGATGGCGACTACACGCACGGCGCCCGGCTGGCCGCCCAGTACGCCGCGGGCGGCACGACGGCGCGCCTGGGTTTCATCGCCACGACGTCGCTGCACCGCCAGCGCGACGACGAGGGGAGCGCCGTGGGGGCGCTGCAACGCTACCAGCAGCACACCTTCAGCCCCGCCCTCGACGTTACGCAGCGCGCCGGCCCGTGGACGCTCCGCGCCGGCGGCGGCCTGGACGTGCAGCAGACGCCCCTCACGGGCGACAAGCCGCCGCTGGACGCCCGGCAGGCGTGGAACGCGGCCCTCGGCGTGCAGCGGCGGCTGGGCAGCGCCTTCTCGGTGCGCGCCGGGGCGAGCCGCAAAACCCGCTTTCCCACGCCCCGCGAGCTTTTCGGCACGGCCCTCAACCGCTTTCTGCTCAACCCCGACCTGCGCCCCGAGCAGGTGTACGCCGCCGAAGTGGGCGCCACGTTTGCGCCGCATCGTCTCCAGGCCGAAGCCGTCCTGTTCTGGAACCGCACCCGCGACGCCATTGACCAGCGGACGGTAAAGGTGGATGGCAAGTCGCTGCGGCAGCGCGTCAACCTGGAGGGCAGCTACGTCTGGGGCGTCGAGGCGACGGGGCGCGCGCGGGCTGGGGGCGTGGCCCTGGAGGGGCACGCCACGTGGCTGCGCGCCCGCGGCATCGAGGGCGACGCCACCCTTCCGCTGGCCGAAAAACCCGCCCTTCTCGCCTACCTCAAAGCCGAAACGCGCCTCGCCCGCCACCTCGACCTCCTGCTCGACGTGAACCGCATCGCGGGCGCGCACGCAGCCGAGCGCGACGGCAGGCGGCCGCGCCTGCCGGGGGCGTGGCTGCTGGGCACGCGCGTGGCATTCCAGACGCACTTCGGGGCGGCGCCCACCACCTTTTTCGTCCGCCTCGACAACGCCCTCGACAGCGTGCTTTTGCCCCAGGAGGGGCTGCCCGCCGCCGGGCGCGCCGTCCAGGCCGGGCTACGCCTCCAGCGCTGAAGGCTAATCCCGCAGCATCTCGTCCACGAAGCGGCGGCTCTGCGGGGCGTGGTCCTCCAGCAGCGTCCGCAGCGCGTCCATGCCGAAGCCGCGCGAGCGCGCGAGGGCGTGCATGGCCGCCGACGTGCTCAGCTCGGGGCCGGGGTCGGCGGGGTAGGCGAGTTCGAGGGCGGCGTGCTGGGCAATGGCGACGGCAAGCGCCACCTGGCGCAGTACGGGGCTGCTCATGTGGCCCGGGTGGTGCAGGTGCCGCAGCACGTCGGTAATGTCCGGCGGAAGCTGCCACACGAGGGCCGCCTGGTCGAGCAGGGCTCGGTGGTCGAGGCCAAAGATGAGGCGTTCGTCGCTGGCCGAGGGCGGCTGCGCCGCGTCTTTTGCCAGCCACAGCGCCTCGTAGTCGCTGAGGCGGTTGTAGAAAAGCACCAGGCGCCCCAGGTTGCACAGCAGCGCAACCGTGTACGTCAGGCTCTGCCCTTCCAGCTCGAGGCGCTGCCCGATAAGGCGCCCGTAAAAGGCCGTCCCGATGGAAAGCCGCATGATGCAGTGGAAAACCTGCTCCTGCTCGGGCGTCGCGAGCGCCAGTTCAATCCGGCTGACGGCAGAGGTGATGACCAGCTCGCACACGTCGCGGAAGCCCAGCAAGCGCACGGCGTGTTCGAGGTCGCTCACCTGCTGCCGGAGCCCGAAATACGCCGAGTTCACCCGGCGCAGCACCGCCGTGGTGGTGACGGGGTCGAACTCGATGGCACGGACGAGCGCTGGCAGGGACGTATCCCCGAGGGGCGAGGCGACGATGCGCGAAACCTCTACCAGCGTGCGTGGCAGCGGCGGGAAAAGCACGTCGAAGTTGGGCCGCTCGTCGAACCGAGTTGCAGGCGTCTGGGAAGGGGAATCCATCCGGTAAATACAGGCTCCGTGGTGGTCGCTGTATCGTCATAGTAGCGAATGGAGTAAAGGCCGTGCAAGCCATAGGAGATCACTTCTGGTTAAGAAGCCGTCTTATCATTGACTACTCACGCAGCGCGGCGGGGAGTAGGGTGTTCGTCGTGAGTGGCTATCGTGATGAATAACAAGGGCATCCGTGTCTGCCCCGATGCAGCAACCCTAATAGCGCACGCGCGCAGATTTTGAAGCGTCAGGAGAGGGGCGCGGCAGGGCAGGGCGAAAGGGTGCGCGAAGCCGGTGGGGCGGCGTTGCCCAGCAGGCGCTGGCCGATGGCGCACTCCATGCAGCGCTGCAAGGCGCAGTACTGCTCGTCGAGTTCGTGGATGCCCTGGGTGTGGGCAAACGTGCGCCGGCGGCCCTTCAAAAACCCGAACTCCCGCGTAAGCTGGTCGTCCTCGCCTTTCAGCCCGTGCAGCAGGCGCTGCGCGGCCTGCACGGCGTCGGCTTCGGCATCGGGCGGGGTGAGGGCGAGGGCGGCGGGCACGAGCACGTTGCCCAGCAGGCGCTGCTGCGTGTCGGCGCCCATCGCGGCAGCGTGTGGCGCCGCCGGATGCGTGAGGCGGTAGTGGTGCGTCCAGAACGGATCGGGCGCGGCGTCGAGCAGAGCGGCAAAGGCGGCGAGCGGTGCGCCCTCCAGCAGCATCGTGCCCAGCCGCGCCAGGGCATCAGGGCATAGAAAGGACGCCGGCGCCACGAGGGCGGCAAGCTGGGCGATGCGCAGTTCGGGGAAGTTGGCCGGGCGCAGGCGGCTGTAGTGCCATTCGACCCGGTCGAGCGGCGGCACGCCCCGCGGGTGCAGCGCGGCAAAACGCCGTTGCAGGTCGGCCACGTACTGCGCCTCGGCAGGCGTGTGGCGCGGGTGGTCGAGGTTGCCCTCGGGCAGCAACCCGGCCATGCCCAGCAGCAGGGCTTCGCGGTCGCGCGGGCTGCGCAGCACCAGCAGCTCGGCCAGGGGCACGCGGGCGCTCAGGCGCCGCATGGGCTCGACGTTGGGGCCGTAGCCCAGCGCCGCCGCGATGCGCTCGTAGAGGTGATCGGCCAGGTCGGGGGCCTGCCGGAACACGCGGGCGCGCCGGAGCAGGCGGTCGGCGCTGCGCGCCAGCAGCCAGGGTTCGACCTCCTGCTCGGAGAGGCGCGCCTCGCCCCAGTCGCAGGGACGCGCGGGCGCGGGACGGGCGAAAAAGTGCATCAGCCGCTCGCGGAAGTGCGAGTCGAGGTGGGGCGCGAGGATGAGTTCGGGCACAGGCGTGCCGTCGGCGCGCACCAGGCTGCCCGTCCACAGGTCGGGCTGCAGGGCCACGTGCAGCACCACGCGGTTGTACGCCGGGTCGGTGTGGTGGCCGTGCGCAAACCAGCCGCCCGACGTGGTGTGGATCTCGACCTCGCCAAACCAGACGGTTTCGCCGATGCGCAGGCGGGCGTTGCGGAAGTCGGCGCCGCCGTTCGTGTTGAGCGTGCCGGGGTCTATGACCTGCACGGGCTGCCCGCCCGTGGTGCAGAGCGCGCGCGGCACGATGCGCTGCTCCCGCCAGATTTCCTGCACCACGACTTCGGGGATGCGGGTGCCGGGCAGGGGCTCGTGCCAGGCCAGCCGCAGCGGCGGCGCGTCGGTGCTGTAGAACAGGTGGGCCGAGGGTTGCATGGGCGCAGCAATTTGAACTGCGCGTGGAGACACGCCGCGCCGCTGGCTATAACCCTGCTACCGCCCGAGCGCGTCGCGCAGCGCCTGGGCCGCGCGCGCGGCAGCGCCGGCGAAACCATCGCCCGCGTCGGCGAAAAGGATGTCCCGGCTGCTGTTGACGAGTAGCGGCGCACCGTCCGCGCCCGCCGCCTCGACCACCGCCTGCGCGCTGCCGCCCTGCGCCCCGACGCCGGGCACGAGCAGGGGCAGGTGCGGCGCCAGCGCCCGGATTTCGCGCAGCGCCCCCACGTCCGTCGCGCCCGCCACCAGCCCCGCCGTCCCCGCCGACTGTTCACTCCACGCCGCCACGTGCCGGACGACGTGGCGGTAGAGGGGCTCGCCGCCGGCGTCGAGGTGCTGGAAGTCCTGCGCGCCCCTGTTGGACGTGCGCCCGAGCACGAAGGCGCACCCCTCCGTCCACTCCAGAAACGGCAGCACACTGTCGGCGCCCATGTACGGGGCGACGGTGATGGCGTCGGCGCCCAGCGCGTGGAAGGCGGCGCGGGCGTAAAAACGCGCCGTGTTGCCGATGTCGCCGCGCTTGGCGTCGTAGATGACGAGGGCGTGGGGCGCGTGCCGCCGGACGGCCTCGACGGCGTCGTGCAGCAAGTCCCACGCGGCGGCGCCGTGCACCTCGTAAAAGGCCGCGTTGAGCTTGAAGGCCGCCGCAAAAGGCGCCGTCGCCGCGACGATGGCCTGGTTGAAAAGGCGGATGGCGTCGGGGGCCGGTAGGCCGCGCAAGGGGCGGGGCAGACGCTCCGCGTCGGGGTCGAGGCCCACGCACAGGCAGGCGCCCGTGGCGGCTTCGGCGTGGGCGAGGCGGGCGAGAAAGAGGGGCATCGGCGGGCAGCGGGGTGGGGCGGCGCAAGGTAGCGCGGAGGAACCCGCCCGGACAGGGTCGTGTTGGCAGACGACGCGCTGGAAGCGCTTTTTTGAACCTCCCTTTTTGTACTCCGAACCCTGAAATGGCCGACGTTAACCTCAGCAATCTCAAGCACGTATCCGCCCGCGATCAGAAGATGATCGCCGACATCGAAACCATGATGGGGCCGGAGCCCGGCCAGATGGGTTTCGTCAAGAATCTGTTCTGGGGGCGCTTCCGCTCCGACCTCGTGTTTCCCTACCCGCAGGAGTCGCGCGAAGAACGCGCTAAGTGCGACCGGCTGCTGGCCGAACTCGAAGACTACCTCAAAAACGAGCACCCCTCCGTCCTCATCGACCAGGAGCAGTACGTGCCCGACTGGTGCTTCAAGCGCCTGTTCGACATGGGCGTGATGGGCATGACCGTGCCCGAGGCGTTTGGCGGGCTGGGGCTGGGCGTGACGAGCTACAACCGCGTGCTCGAAATGCTGGGCCGCTACTGCGGCTCGCTGTCGGTCATCGTGTCGGCGCACCAGTCCATCGGGTGCAAGGCCATCATGCTGTTTGGCACGCCCGAGCAGAAAAAACGCTTTCTGCCCGGCGTCGCGCGCGAGTACCTGTCGGCCTTCTGCCTGAGCGAGCCGCAGGTGGGCTCGGACGCGGCGGGGCAGGAGACGCGCTGCGAGTGGAATGAAAAAGAAGGGTGCTACATCCTCAACGGCGAGAAAAAGTGGAGCACGAGCGGCGCCCTCTCGGGCATCTTTACCGTGATGGCGAAGCAGCAGGTGCGCGACCCCAAAACGGGCCAGACGAAAGAGGGCGTGACGGCCCTTATCTGCACGCCCGACATGGAGGGCATCGACATCTTCCAGAAAAACCGCTCCAAGACGGGCATCCGGGGCACGTGGCAGGCGCGCATCCGCTTTACCAACGTGCGGGTGCCGCGCGAAAACCTGCTGCACAAAGAAGGCAAGGGCCTCAACGTGGCCCTGACGTGCCTCAACTACGGGCGCTGCACGCTTTCGGCGGGCGTCACGGGCGGCGCCAAGCGGGCCTTTGAGCAGGGCACCAAGTGGGTGCAGACGCGCTACCAGTTCGGGCGCGCCCTGGCCGACTTCGAGGCCGTGCAGCAGCGCGTGGCGCGCATGGCGGCCTACACGTACGCCATGGACGCCATGCTCTAC